>JABIPV010000241.1 GCA_018699075.1 Kordiimonadaceae bacterium
TCCGCTGAGGTTCGATCAAAACCACTGGCAACGCCAGTCATTCCACGAAAGATGTTTCCTGCACCTACCACAAGACACACTTCAGTGCCCATATCTACAACTGCTTTAATTTCCTCAGCAACACGCTTAACAACATCCGGTGAAATACCATAATCTTGTTCACCCATAAGGGCTTCACCCGATAACTTTAACAATACACGCTTATACTGAGGTTCGATAGCCATAGAAAGTTTCTCCATATTTATAATGTGTACTTTGCTCTAGAGAGAGGCAGATGTCCATTATGTTTTTATATTTTTTGGACACTATACATAGTTCGGGCTCAAATACGAATACATAAGCTGTAATTTCGTAATTGAGCCCGAATTAAATTAGATTATTTTGAAATTAGCTACTCATCGCAGCGACTTCTGCTGCAAAGTCTTCTTCTTCTTTTTCAATACCAGCACCAACTTCAAGTCTTACATAACCGGTAAGCTTAATTTCTGTACCTGCATCTTTAGCAGCATTTTCGATCACTTTTGATACTTTAGTTTCGCCGTCAATCACAAATGTTTGTTCAACAAAAACGACTTCTTGATAAAACTTATTCATACGACCAACAATCATTTTTTCAATGATGTTATCTGGCTTTCCAGATTCGCGGGCTTGCTCAACAAGAACAGACTTTTCTCTCTCAACCGCAGCAGGGTCCATATCAGCAATAGTAAGTGACTGTGGATTAGTCGCAGCAACATGCATTGCAAGTTGTTTTCCAAGTGCGTCAAGAACAGCTGCATCAGCATCTGATTCTAGCGCAACAAGAACAGCAAGCTTACCAAGACCAGGCGTTACAGCATTATGAATATATGTTGAAACAATACCGCTATTTACTGAAAGTCCAGTAGAACGACGGAAAGTCATGTTCTCGCCGATTGTACCAACTGCTTCGGTAATTTCAGCTTCAACGCTTTGTGACGTCCCAGTGTAAGTAGCAGCCTTAGTTGCATCATAATCGCCATCATTAGCAAGCGCAACATCAGCAACAACTTTAACAATTGCTTGGAACCCTTCGTTACGAGCAACGAAGTCAGTTTCAGAGTTTACTTCCACCACAACAGCGCTTGGTCCGTTTGAGGCAACAGCCACAAGACCTTCAGCAGCCACACGGCCAGATTTTTTCTCAGCTTTTGAGATACCTTTTTGACGGAGCCAATCCATTGAAGCTTCGATGTCGCCATCATTTTCGCTTAATGCTTTTTTACAATCCATCATACCTGCGCCTGATTTATCGCGCAGTTCTTTAACAAGAGCGGCAGTAATTTGAGCCATCATTCTATCCTTGTTCTATATTTATTAAGAAGATTTCTCTTCGGTTTTTGCTTCTACTACTGGTGCTTCTTCAACAACAGCTTCTACTGCAGCAGCTGCCTCAGCAGGAACTTCTTCAACAGCCACTTCTGGAAGAGCTTCTACTGGTGCTGCATCAGCGCCTGTATCAACACCTTGTGCAGATAATTCTTGTTGAATACCGTCAAGAACAGCGTCCGCAATCAAATTACAGTAAAGGCCAATTGCACGTGTCGCATCATCGTTACCCGGGATAGGGAAATCGATATTTTCTGGATCACAGTTTGTATCCAAAATAGCCACTACAGGAATACCAAGCTTTTTAGCTTCGGCAATCGCTAACTCTTCTTTGTTTGTATCAATTACGAAAATTGCAGATGGAATACCGCCCATTTCTTTAATACCACCAAGTGAACGTTCAAGTTTGTCACGCTCGCGTGTCATTTGAAGTGTTTCTTTTTTGGTAATACCCGCAAGATCACCTGAAAGTTTCTCATCAAGAACGTTAAGACGTTTGATTGATTTTGAAATTGTTTCCCAGTTTGTAAGCATACCACCAAGCCAGCGGTGATTCACATAATACTGACCACAACGTTTCGCAGCGTCAGCAATTAGGCCGGATGCTTGACGTTTAGTTCCGACAAACAGTACACGACCGCCTGCTGCTGTCACATCGCGAATTTGTTCAAGAGCGCGGTGAAGTAGTGGAACAGTGATTGATAAGTTAATAATATGAACTTTGTTTTTTACACCAAATATATAGTCATCCATACGTGGATTCCAACGGTGTTTTTGATGTCCAAAGTGAACGCCAGCTTCGAGAAGCTCACGCATAGTAAATGAAGGCGTAGCCATAATTAAATTCCTTTTCCGGTTAATCCTCTGCGAGTGCTGAGTTCATTATGAACACCGGTGTGTCGATCCCAATATGTAGGGGATAAACAAATACTCGCATGTGAAAGTAAGCGGGTAATACACCTATGCCATAGGGATATCAAGGGTTTTTTACGAAAATCGTAAGATTTTATTCAACTAATATTTTTCGCCCCTGGATGCATATTGCTTTGATCCACTTCACCGTAGCCCGCAGCAGGGTCAATCGTGCGAATTCCATTGATCACTTCTGGCTCTACAGTAATGATTTTTCGTCCCTTTGCTTGCATAAATGCCTCTGCAACTGTCGATGATTGCGCCAATAATTTTAAATTCATGATTGTGGGAAACATCATATCTTCTTTATATTTATCAATAAAATCAAGGGGCTTAACCCAACTTAGCCCTACCACTTCACCATGATCTGGGCTGGCAATTTGGCTAACTGGGGCTTTTGCAAGAAAAAAACGGGTATCATAACGCTTAGGGTAAATCCTTGGCGTAACCCAGCGTGCAAATGGTTTTATTGTATCGAGATTAATTTGAACGTCCGTTGATTTTAAAAATTGCGATATATCAATATCATTATTTAAAAAACGTTCTCGATATTGGTCAGATATTGTTTTTTGTACAGATGCATCAATTTCATGACCATTTTGCGTTGCAATAATCAAACCTGATTCTTCAAAAACTTCCCGAAAAGCTGTATGAATAAATTGATCGAAGTCACCTGTAATATTGCTATCTAGGTCAGAAGCATCAACTTTACCACCGGGAAAAACATACGCACCGCCAGCAAATACAATGTTATGATGACGTTTGACCATTAATACTTCTAATGCCCCCTCAACGCCGTCCCTAATCACCAAAATGGTTGCGGAATTAATCATTATATTTCTTTGGCTTCAATGACGCCTTTTAATGACGCCACCGCATTACGAATGGACGGAGATATTTTATATTTATCCTTAAGTTCCACATCCACATCACAGTCAGGAAAATCGCCTGCGTCTTTGCCTTTAATATTGATTTTAAAAGTTACCCGTCCACGGCCTTTTTTATGGCCGCTAAGAATTTCTTTTATGGCCTCAAGATTGCTATCGTCTTTCAAATAAATATCAAGCCCAGTTCCTGTACGTAGCGCCGCATTATCAATTGTTTCCATTCCTTGAGCAGTGATCCGGAGGGCACCATCATCACTATGCTTTACTTCCGCACTGATAATAACAGAAGTGCCATTTACAAGATAATCATCCGCAGCGTCCAGTGTTTCTGAAAATAAAGTCACCTCAAAGGCACCATAACCATCAGAGAGGCTTAAAAATGCATAAGCATTTCCACGCTTTGATTTCATCCGGCGAATACCCTGAATGGTTCCTGCGAGACGGACAAAGCCCCCCTTTCCCGCTGCACGTTCAGATATTTCATAGCTTGGAATTACTTTTTGTCGTGCAAGTATACTTTTGTAAGCATCAAGCGGGTGGGCAGATAAATAAAACCCGACCCCTTCTTGCTCATATTTTAGCCGTTCAATCAATTCCCAGTCATTCACATCGGCAAGTATGATAGACTGCTCTTCGACATGATCACCAAACAAGCTCACTTGATTGGAATTTCGTTCTTGGGTGGCGAGGCTCATTTCTCTAAGCATCATTTCTACACCACTATAAATTTGAGCGCGGTTTGAAATAATATTATCAAACGCCCCTGCTTTAATAAGATTTTCTAATGCACGTTTATTGATCTGACGGGTATCAACACGACTGCAAAAGTCATGCAAGTCTTTAAAAGGACCATTTTCACTGCGTTCCTCGACAAGGCTTTCCATAGCGGCTACGCCGACATTCTTGAGACCAGCAAGGCCATAACGAACACCACGAAGTTGACCATCGCTTAAAGCACCACCAAGATTATCTTCGTCTGTCTCGCCCTCAATTACTTCAGCAGAAAATTCGACTTGAGATTTATTGATATCTGGCGGCAGGATAGGAATTTTTAAATTAATAAGTTCCTGTTTAAAAACCTGTAATTTATCCGTATTGGTCAAATCCAGCGTCATAATCGCGGCCATAAATTCAACCGTATAGTTGGCTTTTAGATAGGCAGTATGATAAGAAACCAAAGCATACGCAGCGGCATGACTTTTGTTAAAGCCGTAACCCGCAAATTTTGCCACTTGATCAAAAATACCCGCAGCTTGCTTAGGGTCAACGCCTTTTTTATCCGCACCATCCTGAAACCTTTCACGCTGTTTATCCATTTCAGACGCAATTTTCTTACCCATCGCACGGCGAAGTAAATCCGCATCACCGAGACTATAATCCGCAAGGATTTGAGCGATTTGCATCACCTGTTCTTGGTAAATAATAACGCCATATGTTTCGGTAAGTATCCCTTCGAGTAATGGATGAAGGTAATCCGGTTCTTCTTCATCGTGTTTACAGGCAATATAGCGGGGAATATTATCCATTGGCCCTGGACGATATAAAGCTACCACCGCAATGATATCTTCGAACATATCTGGTTTTAAATTCATAAGAACGCTCTGCATTCCTGAACTTTCTAATTGGAAGATACCAACCGTATGACCACTACACATTAAATCATATGACGGTGTGTCATCGAGCGGCGCGTTTTCCAGATCAACTTCAATATCACGTGCGCTAATATATTCCACAGCCTTTTTAAGCACCGTCAGCGTTTTTAGGCCCAAGAAGTCGAACTTTACCAACCCGGCTTGTTCCACATACTTCATATTATATTGGGTCACCGGCATATCGGAACGCGGATCACGGTAAAGCGGCACCAACTGATTAAGAGGACGGTCGCCAATCACCACACCAGCTGCATGGGTTGAGGCGTGCCGAAATAACCCTTCTAACTGTAAGGCAATATCAATTAATCGCGATGTGTTGGCATCATTCTTAATTTCTTCGCGGAGTTTTTTTTCACTTTCAATAGCTTCTCCCAGCGTCATGGGATTGGCAGGATTACTAGGAATTAACTTTGATAATCTATCCACTTGTCCGTACGGGATTTGTAGCACCCGTCCCACATCACGCACCACAGCGCGGGCTTGAAGTTTACCAAATGTAATAATCTGCGCCACTTGATCATGGCCATATTTATCCTGCACATATTCGATCACCAAGCCACGTTTATCTTGGCAAAAATCAATATCAAAATCGGGCATGGATACCCGTTCCGGATTTAAAAACCGTTCGAACAGCAGTCCAAATTTTAACGGATCAAGGTCCGTGATTTTTAGCGCCCAAGCAACAACAGAACCCGCCCCAGATCCACGCCCCGGTCCCACGGGAATATCATTATCTTTTGACCATTGAATAAAATCCGCAACAATTAAGAAATATCCTGGAAACTCCATATTAATGATGATACCAAGCTCATATTCCATACGGTCAATATATACCTTTGCAAGTTCAGCACGCTTATCAGGGTCCTTTTCATCGCCGTAGACATGTTTTTCAAGTCTTAATTCCAACCCTTCTTTTGTCAATTTACGTAAACTTTCACTTTCATCCATTGTTTCATCAATGGTGAAGTTCGGTAAAATAGGATCAATGGTTGGTACTATAAAAGCGCACCTTTGGGCAATTACCACGGTATTACTTATCGCTTCTGGTAGGTCCTTAAATAGTTCGACCATTTCTGCGGTTGATTTAAAATAATGTTCCGGTGTTTCGGTTCTTCTATCGGTTTGATCGACATAATTACCACCCGCAATACATAAGAGCGCATCATGGGCTTCGTACATTTTGCGCGTTGGAAAAAACACCTGATTGGTGGCGACCAGGGGTATATCAAATTTATAGGCTAAATCTAAAAACGTTGCTTCGAGTTCATTTTCTATATTCAGTTTATGACGACCAAGTTCCATATAAATTCGGCCGGCAAAAATGCTGTTTAGAAATATCAAGCATTCTTCAGCTTTTTCTGGTTGATTATCCTGTAAATATTTTCCCACAGAACCATTAACACCGCCCGTCAAGCAAATCAGATCGCCTGTATATCCTTCTAAATCCGTCAAAGAAATTTGCGGCGTTTCCAGTGCGTCAGATTCCAAATGAGCTTTACTGACGAGTACCATCAAATTTTCATAGCCAACTTGTGTCTGCGCAAGCAAAACTATCCAACCAGGCTCAGGTTTTTTTTGATTAAGGCTATCGCCTTCAACTTCATGGCGGATCGCAATAGTGCAGCCGATGATCGGTTGAATACCTTTAGGTGGTAAGTTAAGTGAAGCATCCAAAGCCCCAAACAAATTATTGGTATCGGTAATGGCTACCGCAGGCATTTTGTTACCAATACAATGTTTCGCCAAATCTTTTACTTGTACGGCGCCTTCCGCCAGTGAATATGCAGAATGTAACCTTAGGTGAATGAATTGATTTTTTTCAGGCATTTAAATTTTTGATCACCGCATTAAGGTTAAAATAGAGACGACAACAACAAATTCGGCAACATATTGTGTCGCATAAATTAAATAGAGTTTCATTGGTCTGCCTTCAAACAGAAAGGAAGGCAATGATTGGGCGCCACTAATACCAATTGCCATAATCACGGCAATGGCAATTGCAGACGTAAGATCCAATGTCATCATTGAAAGAAGCACTGCAACCGTAAAAACAAATAATATTCCGGAAATCATAGTTATGATCATGGGTTTCTTAGAATCGCCTAATTCATCCATTTTGAGGCCGGTTTCTTGTAACCAAAGCGCACCAAATAATATTTTAGAAAACCACATTCCACCAACAATAAACTTTCCCACAGCTGCTAATAAAATTGCAAGGAAATTTAATTCTTCGAAGTTCACCAATTTAGCCTCCCGTTATTTTAAGAAATAATAGTGCCGTTTTTTAATGATACAATACGGTCCATTCTATCAGCAATACTCGTATTATGGGTCGCGATTAATGCCGACACCCCTTCTTCGCGCGATAGTTCGAGCAATATATTCATCACTCCATTGCCAGTTTTTTCATCCAAGTTACCCGTCGGTTCATCCGCAAGGATAAGACGGGGGCGATTTGCAAGTCCACGGGCAATGGCAACACGCTGTTGTTCACCACCCGATAGTTCAGACGGTCTATGGGCCATTCTATCCTGAAGTCCCATTTTTGTCAGCAGATTTTCGGCACGTTCCTTGGCTACCCGTTTTGATGCATTAGCGATTAATTGCGGGATGATTACATTATCAAGGGCGGTAAATTCCGGTAACAAATTATGAAACTGATAAACAAAGCCAATTTCCAATCTGCGGATTTTAGTCCTTTTAATATCTGATAAATCGCGTGTCGGAATACCGGACATAACCACGTCACCCTTATCCGATCTTTCAAGTAGTCCCATGATGTGCAGGAGCGTTGATTTACCGGCGCCAGATGCGCCCACAAGGGCAACAACTTCGCCGCTGGTAATATTTAAATCGACACCTTGCAGGATATCAAGACGGGTTGTGCCTTGGGTAAAACTTTTATGAATGTCACTTAATTCGATAATATTACTCATATTTCAAGGCCTTTACCGGGTCAGTATTCGCCGCACGTAAGGCTGGAAACAATGTTGCTAATAATGATAAAGTCAGCGACACAATCGCGATGGCAATCACTTCACCTGTATCAATTTTTGAGGGGACTTCCGTTATAAAGCGGGTTTCTGCGTCCCAAACACTGGCCCCGGTCATTACTTCAATAAGGTCAATAACCCATTGAAGGTGATTAGCAAGATAAACACCCCCCGTTACACCAAGGAAAGTACCGATTATACCGATACTGGAGCCAATAATAAAAAAGATCCGCGTTACAGATGCCCTTGATGCTCCCATTGTACGAAGAATGGCAATATCGCGGGTTTTACTCTTAACCAACATGATCATGGTCGATATAACGTTAAATACCGCGACCAAAATAATCAGCGACAATATAATAAACATGGCATTTTTTTCAATTTCAAGCGCATTAAAAAACGCTTTATTGAGTTGCTGCCAGTCAATCAAACGTCCTGCTAGACCTGCATCGGCAATTCTTTGCATTAAATCGGGGTAGGTTTCACGGACCAAATCAGCATGTTCTAGTGTCACTTCCAATGCTCCAACCTGATCACCATATTGGAAATATGTTTGTGCGGCGGCAAGCGGGACAAAGAAATAACTACTATCATAATTATATTCACCAACTTCAAAAATGGCGATGACCCTAAACTGTTGAATGCGGGGAACGGTACCAAAGGGAGTAACACGCCCCTTAGGTGACATTAAGGTTACGTCACTGCCTATTTCAAGACCGTATTTTTCTGCCAGTCGTTGCCCAATGACAATATCATCATCACCATCACCAAATACATCTAAGCTGCCACTGACAATATTTGTTGATACGAGGTCCTGTGATCTAAGGTCTTCGGCTTTAATACCCCGTACTAAAGCAAATGTGCCGTTATCACCCATCATGGCCATGGCCTGACCTTCTAGTATCGGCCTTACTTGAATAACATTACGTACGGTGCTTAATTCTTCCGCCGCTTCATCATAACCTTCCATTTTTCCGCCGAAGGGTTGATAGAGCGCATGGCCATTAAAACCGATAACTTTTCCCAGAAGTTCTTCACGAAAACCGCCCATGACAGACATGGTAACGACCAGCGCCCCTACCCCTAAGAAAATACCAAACAATGAAAAGAGAGCGATAACGGTGACAAAACCATCATGTCCTTTTACACTTAAATACTTTAGAGCGACTTTCCACTCATAACCTCTGAACATATATTATCCTAATTTTTCGAGCAGCTCTTGTTCATTAAGCTCCACCCGTTCCCCGGTACGACGATTTTTTACTTCGTAA
>JABIPV010000301.1 GCA_018699075.1 Kordiimonadaceae bacterium
CCTTTAAAATGAAAGGCTTGGCAGTTTTTCACTTTATCAAATGAAAAGCCAAATCTCGCCGATGCAAGTTCATAAAAATAACGGCTATTGGCTGCCTGCTCTTCTTCAAGCATGCCCCCTTCGCCACTACAAATTCCGGTGCCTGCCAATTCAGCTCCTTTTGACAAGGCTGTTTTGGCTTCCTCGGAAAGCGCACCAAAGCTCATATCTGATACAAATAAGGGGATATCCAGCTCTAGTGGTTTTTTAGCATTTGGTCCTATAATCACTTTTGTAGATACGTCTTCATCATCAAGCAATGGTAATTTAGCGAGCTGTGCGGTCACAAATTGAATATCGTCCCGTTTTAGAAAGCCCGTTTTGTGCTAGCTCCTGAATATAAGAAACCATGTCTTCAACTGGTTTTTCCTGCGGTACAGAAGCAGCCGTTGGCTCATCTTTAATCTTTGTATGCGTGCCATCACAGAAAGGTTTATTTCCTGATTGCTGGCAACCGCATACAAATAGCGTTTTATCTTCTTCATAACTGACAACATTGGGTTTTATATCGGTGCTGGCATGGGAACCGTCACAAAAAGGGCCATTCTTAGATAGCCCGCACATACAAAATGCCTTGGTATCACCCGCTTTAACATCAACTTTAAACGGTTTATTTTGCCAACCACTCACCCTAATTCTCCTCTGTTTTTATGACGATGATCTGAACATCGTCTTTTGATGCAGTAAAGCTTAAATCCGATCCTTTGACAAGGTCACCATCAGTTATTTCTTCACCACTTGATAACTTTCCAGTACCGCGCGTGATATAAATTAAACTTTCGCCTTCCACTTTAAAGTGCTCGCCAGTATCAAATAGCCCCACTTCCATCACCGTATGACTATCCATATAATCATCTTGGTCCTTTGCCCCGCCGTAAATACGGTTTAATTGACCATTTTTTAGATCATAAAGATTATACCCCGCTGGCTCGCCAGAAGTTTCAGGAAGAACCCAAAGTTGGATCATGCGGTTTTCAATCCCGTCTGGGTTAATTTCATTATGTTTAAAGCCTTCACCACCCGCACGCTGTACCTGTGCCTGATCACGTCCAAAGGAACTACCATGTTCAAGTGAACCTTCATGGGCAATATTGCCTTCAACCATTACGGAGATAACATCAATCTCGCGGTGTGGGTGCTGGCGTGTTTCGCCGTAAGGATTGAAACGCGCATCAGCTAAATAAACAAAGTTACCAATGCCGTCCCACGTATCAGAACGACCGCCTACTTTGTTATCAATGATTAATCGGTGTTCTTTTAATCCTGCAAAACCACCTAAGGGTAAACTATCTCTTTTTAAAATTTCTACTGACATTTTTCATCTCCTAAATAAAGCTTGGTTTTTCTATAGTTATCATTTAATGTATACATAACTTTTGTCAACTAGGTACCTTTTAGTAACTAATGTATAAAGCAGATAAAAATGCCTAATAAAATTGAAGAACATGTTTTTTCCTGCCCAATCGGTGGCACTTTAGAAATTATCGCCGGCAGGTGGAAACCAGAAATCATATGGAATTTGCAGGATGGCCCAATGCGTTTTAATGCATTAAAACGAGAAATCGGCCATGTATCACAAAAAATGTTAACCCAACAACTAAGAGAACTAATGCGCGACGGTCTTATCACCCGCACCCAATATGCGGAGATTCCGCCCCGTGTTGAATATCAACAAACCGAACTTGCCAAAAGTTTAAAGCCTGTGTTCGCTGCCCTGATAGATTGGAATACAAAACACAATAGCAAGGTACAAAAATCCCGCCTTAAATATGAAGCAGAGAATTTATAAGTTTGGCCCTAAAAACTGCTCTGGATCTAAATCAGAGTTTATACTTATGCTTTTAATTTCTGTGCCTTGAATGACTTGTTGTTTATTTATATCAATCACTTCACCGGAGCGGGAAAACATCACACCATCATGATCCTGATAATCATATGAATATGAAGCATTAAGGCTTTTGGTGGGGTCCACATCTACATGAAGGGCGCTTTCATCTATAGTCACAGATTTAAGAAATGTTTTCTTATCAAAAAAACGGCGTTCAATCTTGCCTTCTGGGCTGGTAATATCAACGGCCCAATAATCAACGTCATTTAAATTTTGCGATCCAAGGAAATCAATCTTATATCCTAAGTCAGGCATTTCATGAAGGCCGTAAAGGTTAAAATGAATTCCTTTTTGCAGCGCCAATTTACCATCAGCACTTAACGGTTTTGCTTCAGTTTCACCGCCGTCTAATTGCCATCCATCATTTGCGGATGATAATGCTTCCGTGAAGACGCGTTCGCCGCCAATGAAAACATCAATACGCATTTGACCATCCCGATTTGCCCGATAATGGGCGTTCATGGCATTATCGCCTTCGGTAATAATAAGATCGATGTCAATATTTTGTACGTTAGAAATAGCAGCTGCCCCTCCACTGGCCGTGAGATGCTTTTCAAGAAAAACATCATAGGTCATTTCAGTTTCCGCGCAGGAAGATATAAAAGATGCAGATATTAAAATAAAAACAATTTTCAAAAATGTTAGATTTTTCATATGTACACCTTTTGCTCTAAATTATTTTATACTCGCGAGGTAAACCGCTTCCGCGATTTTTATATCCTGCACGGCAACACCGGTTAAATCGGCAACCGTGATTTGATCGTCCGACGTTCGACCATTCCCGTTTACAATAATATTACCAAGTTCGAGTATCTGATCTTCGCTTATTTTGCCTTGGTTTAACGCGTGGCAAATCTCTCCTCTGATCATGCATTGGCTGATACTATCGGCGACGATGACGTCTGCTTTGGCAAGAATTCCACTATCCAGTTCTTGTTTACCCGGTGTGTCTGACCCCATGGCAGTGATATGTGTTCCTGGCCTTATTTGATCAGCCATAATTAAAGGTTCATGTGACGGTGTCGTGGTAACAATTAAATTTGCAGCAGCGCAAAGTTCATCCATTTCCATGGTCGCGGTCACGTTAAAGCCACGTCCCCGCATATCATTGCGGTAGCTGACCAGTTTTTCAGGATCGCGGCCCCATACAACAATTTCACGGCAGGCTGTGACCGATTTTAGGTAATCTGCTTGTAACCTTGCCTGAACACCCGTGCCGACAATACCAATGGCCGTTATGTTGGATGGTGCCATATGTTTTGCCGTAATGGTTCCGGCAATTGCGGTTCTAATATCGGTTAAATAACATTCATCATGTAAAGAACAGATAAGCGCGCCGGTATTTTGGCAAAATAAAAGCATTATTCCGTTACTGGTCGGAAGATTAATTTTTGGATTATCATAAAAACCTGAAGCGATTTTAATCACATAATAATCTTCACCTGTAACGCAACCATATTTAATATGAACTTCGCCTTTATCCATAATCAGCTCACCCACCGGCGGGACATTACATTTGCCCTTAGAATATTCAACAAAGCCCGCTTCGATGGCAGGGATAGGATCAAGGTCCAATAGAAGTTGTTCAATTTCTTTAAGGTTTAATGTTTTCATTATAATGCTTTAATCCATTTATTGCTTGTTGTTTAATTTGGTTGAAAAAGGATTATTATGTATTTTCATCTATAAGTCACCAAGTAGTTTTAAAGCGTTACTTTTTTGTAATTTTTGCATGTGCTGATGCCCTATTGAGAACTATTAGCGATTTATGGAAATAGATTTACTATCACCCCCACTTACTATACTAAGCGTACCAACATGAATGGAAATAATATGTCACAGAAAAAAGTATTTGTAAGTTTTGATTTTGATAATGACCGCGAGCTTAAAAACGGCATCGTCGGCCAATCACAAAAAGAAGAAGCCCCGTTTAAAATATCAGGCTGGTCTTCAAAAGCGGACGAAAAAAACAGCAAATGGATCAAAGAAGCCAAATATAGAATTACGCGCTGTGATGTGCTGGTGGTAATGGTCGGTGAAAACACCCATCAATCGGCCGGCGTTAAAAAAGAAATCCAAATTGCCCGCGACGCAAATATGCAAGTGTTCCAGTTAAACGGAGCGCGCGATGAAAGCTGCACCGTCGTTGAAGGTGCAGGCAAACTCCATGACTGGACATGGGATAATGTTATAAAGTTATTAAGCTAACTGCTTTATCGTTTTGGTTCCGGTATTGCCCTAAAGGCAATCCCATCAACCGAGCTCAAGGCTGCTATAAACTATTATGTGATCCATCGCATAATGGACGCCGTTTTGATTGCCGACAACCACAGACCATTATACTCCGGTCCGCATCAAACTTAATCACTTCCGGCTTTTCACCCGATCCCTTATGTGACCCATCGCAAAAAGGCCCGCTTTTAGATAAACCACACATACAAAATGCCTTAACCTCCCCCGACTTTACTTCTACCTTAAAAGGTGTCCCCTGCCATCCACTCATAATTCATTCCTTTGATTAAACAATGCCCTGTACATTGTTGAAGAAAACAGTAAAGCTTAATTTAACTGACTTGGCAAGTTCCTCCGCTCTCAAAAACGTGAGCATTTGCCATATCATACGTCAATGTTATCTCAGTTCCGATATTCAGTGTTACCAGTCCGGGTGTTTTTAGTGTTAATTCTTGGTTGTTGCAGGTTGCCGTTATTAATGTTTCGGCGCCTAATGTTTCTATCACACTGATGACACCGCTTAACTCAATTGGGTTGGTCATTTGGGGGGCGGTATCTGATAAGTATATGTTTTCGGGGCGGATGCCGATTTCTGTGCCGTTCGCTTGTTTTATGAAGTTCATTTCGGGGCTGCCGATGAAGCTGGCGACGAATTTATTGGCGGGGTTGTTATAAACCTCCATCGGTGTGCCAACCTGTTGGATCATTCCATCTTTTAGGATGACGATTCGGTCAGCCAAGGTCATGGCCTCTACTTGATCGTGGGTGACATATATGATGGTGGTTTTTACTTTTTCATGGAGCTTTTTAATTTCCACCCGCATTGTGCTGCGTAGTTTTGCATCCAAATTCGATAGCGGTTCATCGAATAAAAAAACCGACGGATCACGAACAATGGCACGGCCCATGGAAACCCGCTGGCGCTGCCCGCCAGAAAGCTGCGCTGGTTTTCGCTCTAATAAATCGCTGAGTTCAAGTATTTCTGCCGCCGCTTCTACTTTCTTTTTAATCTTTGCCTTGGGAAGTTTAGCCGCACGAAGACCAAAGGATATATTTTTAAAAACGCTCATATGCGGATAAAGGGCATAATTTTGAAAGACCATGGCGATGTTGCGGTCTTTAGGTTCAAGATCATTAACCACTCGGTCGCCGATGCTAATTTCCCCTTCTGTTATTCCTTCAAGTCCGGCGATCATACGAAGGAGAGTTGATTTACCGCATCCTGACGGTCCCACAAGGACAACGAATTCCTTATCGGCTATTTCCAAATCAATGCCGTGGAGGACTTTAGTTTTATCATAAGATTTTTTGATATTTTTTAAGTTTACAGCTGCCATTATTTATCACCAATTATTGACATAACGGCCGCGGCCAAAATATCACGGCCACCAATGATTTTTTCAAAGAACTGAACATTCTGATTGCTTTGATCAATGGCGCGAGCGGTATATTTCTTTAGGCTTTTTTCAAAAGCAGGTACCGCAGGACCACCGGTTAAATCACGAACGGCAATGAAATAACCGGGACTGGCGATTTCTTTAAGCTTTGCGGCAGTAATACTACTGTCATTACCCA
>JABIPV010000320.1 GCA_018699075.1 Kordiimonadaceae bacterium
GCTAAGTTTTACATTGGCGAAGGCGATAATGTTTAGGCCAAGGGCTTTCGGGTCGAGCAGGCCGACACGTTTTGAAATAATGCCTTTTTCTTCTAGTCTTTTGATGCGGCGCCAGCAGGGGGCGGCGGAAAGGCCGACGAGGTCCGCGAGCTCCGCATTGGTGATGGTGCTGTCTTCTTGGATGGCGTTTAAAATTTTCTTATCAATATCGCTTAAATCTATGAGCATTATTATTTCCTTAAATATGCAATAAACGTAGTAATATTTCTTATATTAAGCAAAATATGTCAAAAAAGAAAGTATTTTTCGCCGAAAATATGAGAAAATATACCCATAAATAAAACATCTATTATGGAGCACATCGTTATGGGCATTAACATCACCCTCAATGATAAATATGAACTGGAAACGGGCAAAGCATTTATGACAGCGACACAGGCGCTTGTGCGTATCCCAATTGTGCAAAGATGGCGGGATAATGCGGCGGGCTTAAATACGGCTGGTTTTATTTCCGGATACCGTGGTTCTCCCCTTGGTGGATTTGACGCCGCGCTTCATAAAGCAGAAAAATATTTACGCGCCGAAAATGTTTATTTCGAAGAAGGTATCAACGAAGAACTCGGTGCCACTGCCGTCTGGGGTACCCAGCAAGTGAACATGTACAAAGGTGCTAAATATGATGGCGTATTTGGCATGTGGTACGGTAAAGGTCCAGGTGTTGATCGCAGCTGTGATGTTTTGCGCCATGCCAATGCGGCGGGGACAAGCCCGCTCGGTGGTGTGCTTGCAATTGCGGGTGATGATCACGCGTGTAAATCATCAACCATTCCCCATCAATCGGACCATAGCTTTTATTCAACCATGCTGCCGATGTTATACCCGGCCAACATGCAGGAATTCGTTGAATATGGACTGCTCGGCATTGCCATGTCGCGCTATAGCGGCTGTTGGACCGCCTTTAAAGTGACCAGTGATACGGCGGAAAGCACCGGTGTTGTCGACCTAACCCGCGAAGACCGCAAGATTATCATTCCCGGTGACGATGATTTTGAAATGCCTGAAGGGGGGCTACATATTCGTCCCCATGATGTGTGGCGAGAACAGGATTACAGACTTCAACGTTATAAGCTTTTCGCTGCACTTGCGTTTGGTAAGAAAAATAATTTAGACCGCATCGTAATGGATAGTACTAAGCCGCGATTTGGCATCATCACCAGTGGCAAAACATACGGCGATGTGCGTCAAGCTTTGTTTGAACTCGGCATCGACGAAGACGTGGCCGAACAAATCGGTCTTCGGGTTTTTAAAGTAGGAATGCCTTGGCCGCTGGAGCCAGAAGGGGTTAGGAATTTTTGTGAAGGCCTAGAAGAAATACTAATCGTTGAAGAAAAACGTGAGTTGATCGAAAACCAGTTAAAGCAGCAGCTTTTTAACTGGCATGCGGATAAGCGGCCAGTAGTGGTTGGAAAATATGATGAAAAAGGCCAGTGGTTATTGCCGCCTGAAAATGAGCTTTCTGTTGGACTTATTACCCATGTGATTGCCGACAGGATTTCCCATTTCTATAAAGGTGAAATGGTAGAATATGCACGTAAATATTTTAACCGCCGCGAAGAAATGCAGGCAAATTATAAAACGCCACTCGTCCGTTCACCGTATTTTTGTTCAGGTTGCCCGCATAATTCATCAACCAAAGTACCACAAGGCAGTCGCGCCATGGCGGGTATTGGCTGCCATATTATGGCCCTTTGGATGGACCGTAGTACAACGGAATTTACCCAAATGGGCGGCGAAGGTGTTCCGTGGATCGGGCAGGCGCCGTTTACAGATGAAAAGCATATTTTCACTAACCTTGGCGATGGCACATATAACCATTCCGGTATTCTCGCCATTCGCGCAGCAATTGCTGCCAAGGTAAACATTACCTATAAAATTCTTTATAATGATGCAGTGGCCATGACCGGCGGTCAACCGGTTGAAGGGGGCCTAACGGTTGAGAAAATCGCCCTGCAAATGCGCGGTGAGGGGGCCAAGAAAATCTGGATCGTTACAGAAGATTTAGACCGTTATGAAAAACGAGGCCTTATACCAGCGGATATTGAAATACTTGATCGTTATGAAATGGATGCTGTTCAACTGAAAGCTCGTGAAGTGGAAGGCTGTAGCATCATTATTTATGATCAAACCTGTGCTGCTGAAAAACGTCGTCGCCGCAAACGGGGGAAATACCCTGATCCTGACAAACGCGTGTTTATTAATGATGCAGTGTGTGAAGGGTGCGGTGATTGTTCCGAAAAATCAAACTGTGTGTCTGTGGAGCCGCTCGAAACTGAATATGGCCGCAAACGAATGATCAATCAATCTAGCTGTAATAAGGATTTTTCATGTGTGAAAGGCTTCTGCCCTTCATTTGTTAGCGTCATTGGTGGAGAGCTTAAAAAACCAAAAGTCACAGGGTTGGAGGCACTCCTGGGAAATATACCCATGCCAAAAATCGAAACGGTAAAAAGTGAATATAATATTCTCGTGGCGGGTGTTGGTGGAACAGGGGTTCTCACAATCGGTGGTCTTCTCGGTATGGCCGCTCATGTGGATGGCCTTGCCAGTAATCTGCTCGATATGACAGGCCTCGCCCAAAAAGGCGGTGCGGTACTCACCCACGTTCGTTTGGGGGCAGAGATTGATATTCTACGTACACCACATATTTTAACAGGGTGTTCGGATTTGCTACTGGCGTGTGATTTAGTGGTGGGCGCCAGTCCTGATGCCATTGAATGTGTGCGTAAAGACAGGACAAAATCGATTATTAATTCTCATAACAGTCCCGTATCGGCGTTCGTAGAAAATAATAATATTGATTTTCAGAGGGAAAACTTAAAAAGATCCATTGAGGACCATACCTTGGACAGTGATCGTCATTATGTCGAAGCCACAGAACTGGCGACAATGCTGCTCGGTGATGCCATAGCGACAAATGTATTTATGCTGGGTTATGCGTGGCAAATGGGGCTGATCCCACTTTCTTTTTTGGCGATGGAAAAAGCGATTGAGCTTAATGGTGTGGCCGTAGATCAAAATAAAAAAACCTTTGCATGCGGGCGTATCGCCGCCCATGATATGGCGGGTTTAAAAGAATTCGTTAAACCCTTAACCAACGCCGCCCTGCACGCGGATATTTCAACCACTACAGCTGATATTGTGCAAAAGCGTGTAAAAATGCTCACTGAATATCAAGATCAGGCCTACAGCGAACGTTATTTAGCTTTGTTAAATAAAGTTTCGTCTTTTGATAGTGGTGAAATTTATGTGGCGGTGGCCAAAAGCTATTATAAGTTACTCGCTATTAAAGACGAATATGAAGTGGCTCGTCTTTACACCAACGGTGAATTTAAACAAAAACTTGATGCTCAGTTTACAGGAAATTATAAGCTAAAATTTCATATGGCTCCGCCGATATTTGAAAAGAAAAACTCAAGTACGGGTGAAACTGAAAAAAGAGAATTTGGCCCCTGGATGATGAGCGCCTTAAAAATGATTGCGCGTTTCAAGTTTTTACGTGCAACGGCGTTCGATATTTTCGCATATTCAGCGGAGCGGAAAATGGAACGTCATTTAATTACAGAATATGAAGAAATAGTGGAAATAGTACTCGACAAATTAAATAAAGATAATTACCAGTTGTGTCTTGAAATTCTTGCGTTGCCGATGTCATACAATGGCTATGGTCATGTTAAGGAAAAAAACATTAAATTGGCTAAAAATACTTTAATTACTTTATTAGATGAGCTTGATCAAA
The DNA here is from genome assembly GCA_018699075.1 of Kordiimonadaceae bacterium. Taxonomy (GTDB): domain Bacteria; phylum Pseudomonadota; class Alphaproteobacteria; order Sphingomonadales; family Emcibacteraceae; genus Pseudemcibacter. The sequence continues at coordinate 3,797 of JABIPV010000320.1, forward strand.
AAACGAATTTTAAACAAGCGTCATAATTTGAAAAGACAATAACATGATTGATAAAAATCAGTTCCGCGGCCATGAGCAAGTGGCCTATTTCCATGATAAAGAAAGCGGCCTAAAGGCCTTTATCGCCGTTCATGACACATCCCTTGGCCCCGCGGCGGGTGGGTGTCGTATGTGGCCTTACGCAAATGAAATGGATGCCTTAAGTGATGCGCTACGTCTGGCACGGGGCATGAGCTATAAAAATGCGATGGCAGGATTACCTCTTGGCGGTGGCAAGGCGGTGATTATTGGTAATTCAAAAACCGATAAATCTGATGAGCTTTTTAAAGCACTTGGCCGTTCAATTGAAAGCTTAAACGGGGCCTACATTACCGCAGAAGATGTGGGCATGACAGAGCATGACATGATGACAATCGCAACAGAGACCGATCATGTGGCAGGACTTCCCCAAGGCGATAATGACAGTAGTGATCATGCCAGCGGGGATCCATCGCCCTTTACGGCAAAAGGAATATATTTAGGGATAAAAGCCGCCGTAAAATATAAACTCGGTAAAGACAGTTTAGAAGGTTTAACCATTGCCGTTCAAGGAGTGGGACATGTCGGGCAATATCTTTGCCAGCACCTTTATAATGATGGTGTAAAGCTACTTGTCAGTGACATAGTGCAAGAAAACCTTGAATATGCGGTTGAACATTTTAACGCAACAGTGGTGCCAATTGATGAAATTTTATCAGTGAAGGCTGATGTGCTTTCCCCTTGTGCACTCGGTGCAATTATCAATGATGACACGGTGCCAAACTTCAATGTGCCGATCATTGCCGGCGGTGCTAATAATCAACTTGCGGAAGACACCCACGGAATACGCTTGATGGATAAGGGCATTTTATTTGCCCCTGATTATGTGATTAATGCCGGTGGCATTATCAATGTTTCCGGTGAAGCAATCGGTGATTACGATATTGATTGGGTCAACAAAAAAGTAGATAATATCTATAACACTTTGATCCATATTTTTGAACGTGCCGATCAAGAACAACGCCCGACCAACGTGGTTGCTGACGAAATGGCCGAAGAAATTATTGCAAACGCGAAAATTTCTTAATAATTTATTTGATCTAAGACAGCCTGGAATAACGGGCTGTCTTTTTTATTAAGTTCTAAAATAATATCAAAGTGATTAAAAACAGGCATATCGATGTAAGATGTTTCAATGCCTTTATCCTGACACGCGTTCATATATTCCTTTGTCTGACGGTGAAATTCTGATGTCTCATTTTCACCGACGGTAAAGGCTATTGGGCATGCTGCTTCCGGTACGTGATGCAGGGGGCTTAATTTATGGGCATCTTCCTTGGTCATGCCAAGGGCATCATTGACGCTGGTGGAAACGATGGGTTCCAAATCATATACCCCGCTAATGGCGAGCGCTCCTTTTAGGGGGCAACTTTCGAAGCCATATTTAGGCCAGTCCATGCTGAGTACTTCGGCGAGCAAATGCCCGCCAGCAGAGTGTCCCGATATAGTGATGTTATTTTTATCGCCGTTGAATTTTTCAGCATTTTTTATGACCGAAATAATGCCTCGCCTTGTTTGATCAACCATTTCAAAAAGGCTCGCTTCAGGGGCGAGGGTATAATCAAAGGCAATATAGATAATATCATGATCAAGAAAGTTTGGCGCGCCTATGCTGTTTTCATCTTTGGAAAGTTCTTGCCAATATCCACCGTGAATAAAAACATGAACTGGGAAGGGGCCTTCGCCTTTTGGAATAAACACATCCATATGGGAACGTTCTTCGGGACCGTATTTTACATCTGCGGTTAGTCTATCTTTTAAATCGAATTTAATCTGGGCACTGATATCAATATATTGATTGATATAAACCATAATATCATCAACGCAGCTGCTGGGGCTATATTCCCGTTCTAATGTTTCTGGGTCCATTTGGTGATAAGGCTTCATGTAAATTCCGATATAAGAAAACGTTATAATAAAGTACATATTTTTACATGGCAGATTTAATTGATCAATGATAGTCTGCGACAAAATGAAAATATATCGAAAGAACATTAAAAATGACCTTAACCCGTGAAGATTTTGTAGCCCTAGATGCCGAAGATGTTTTGGCCCCTTTCGCAGATGAATTTGATCTGCCTGAAGGTATGGTATACTTGGATGGCAACAGTTTAGGCGCCATGCCAAAAGCGGCACTCGCCCGTGCTCAAGAAGTAATTTTAAAAGAATGGGGTACTGACTTAATCAAAAGCTGGAACAAAGCAGGTTGGTTTAACCTTGTCGAAAAACTGGGCGATAAAACCGCGACCCTAATAGGTGCAGATAAAGGCGAAGTCATTTTTGCCGATGCAACGGGCCTAAATGTTTATAAATTGGTGGCTGCGGCATTAGACATGCGACCTGACCGCAAAGTTATTGTCATGGAAGGAAGTAACTTTCCAACGGATAATTATATGGTGCAAGGATTAATTAAGCAGCTTGGCCGTGGTCACGAAATCAGGTTTGCCGAAGATGGTGAGATTTTAGACGCCATTGATGATGATGTGGCCGTGGTTTGTCTAACTCATGTTCATTATAAAACCGGTAACCTTCATGATATGGCGGCGATTACCGCAAAAGCCCAAAAGGTTGGCGCGCTTACCGTTTGGGATTTATGCCATAGCGCAGGCGCACTTGCCGTTGATTTGAACGGCTGTAATGTCGATCTTGCGCTTGGATGCACGTATAAATATTTAAACGGTGGCCCGGGATCACAATCATTTATGTTTGTTGCCAAACGCCATCACGGTAAAGCCGCGCAACCGCTAACAGGTTGGTGGGGTCATGACGCCCCCTTTGGTTTTGAGCGTGATTATCGCCCCCGTCAGGATATTAGGCAGTTTAGCACGGGTACTGAACCGATTGTCTCTCTCGCCATGTCGGAAGTAGGGCTTGATATATTTATGCGCGCGGATATGAGTGAAATTCGTAAGAAATCACTTAAACAAACCGACTTATTCATTCAGCTTATTAAAGAACGCCTTGATGGTTATGGTTTTAGTATAGCAACGCCGTTAGAACATGATAAACGCGGAAGTCAGGTTTCGATTTATTCAGATAACGGCTTTCCTATTATGCAAGCGTTAATTGCCGCTGATGTTGTGGGTGATTTTAGGGCACCTGATATTATGCGCTTTGGCTTTACACCGCTTTATGTTTCATATGTGGATGTGTGGGATGCCATTGATAGATTAAAAAATATCATGGAAAGCGGTAGTTGGGATAAGCCTGAATTTAAAAATAGAGGCGCAGTTACCTAAAAAAATATATTTTTTATATGGTTTATGATAGGGTCCATAAAAATTATAATTATAAGGGTGTCGAAATGCTAAAAAAAATATTTATAGGCTTGGTCCTAACCGTTTCAATTTCTAACTATTCTAATGCTCAAATCTTTGATCCTGCGGCATTAAATGTCGATCCGAAGACAGCGACCGGCCCAATGTCGCCAAAACTTACTGGTCTTGGTGATAGTCATTTTAAGGTGACAACATCAAACGCAGAATCGCAGTATTTCTTCGACCAAGGCCTTAGGCTTTGGGTTGCTTTTAATCATTCAGAAGCCATGCGCTCATTTAAAGAAGCCGCAAGACTAGACCCGAATAATGCGATGGCATATTGGGGCTGGGCCCTAACCCTTGGCCGCAACTTAAACCTTCCAATGATGAAGAATGTTACGGAACAGGCTTATGATGCTATTTCCCGCGCAGTTGACTTAAAGGATCAAGTATCGGAACGTGAGCGTGATTATATCGAAACACTTGCGTCTCGGTATACTGGTGATTTATCTCTTCCACGCGAACCTTTTGATATCGCCTATATGGACGCAACAGAAGCGCTTATGAATAAGTACCCTGATGACCCTAATGCAGCTGTATTTCATGTTGGTGCCGCGATGAACAATCAACCATGGGATTATTGGAATGATGACGAAACTCCGAAAGGGAATACTACGAAAATCATATCAATTTTAAATGATGTGATAGCAGATCATCCAGACCATGCTGCAGCGCATCATTATTTAATTCATGTAACAGAATATATGAAACCTGAACTTGCGGAAAAAAGTGCGGATGCTTTGGCATCGATTATGCCAAACGCGGGTCACCTTGTTCATATGCCATCACATATTTTTATTCGTCTAGGACGTTATCAAGATTCTTACGATACCAATAAGCACGCAATAACCGTAGACGAAGATTATATCGCACAGAGCAAAGCGCAGGGTATATATCCTTTAAATTATTATCCCCATAACATCCATTTCTTGTCTTGGTCTGCCATGTTCACAGGACGTAGCGAAGAAAGTATTACCGCCGCACTTAAGGTAAAAGATTTCCTTGAAGAAGGTGTAAGAAAAACATCTTGGGGATTTGGTGAAAACTTCCGCGTTCAGCCGATTTTTGTAATGGTACGGTTTGGCAAATGGAAAGAAATTCTTGAAATGGAAAAACCATTTGTAAAAGCACAGTTCTTGACTGCAATGTGGCATTACGGACGCAGTATGGCTTATTTAAATACTGGAGAATTGGAAATGGCTGAAGCCGAACTCGCTAAGCTAAAAGAATTTAGAGTAAAATTCAAAGACGGTCTACCAGGATATAATGCCGTTGGAATGTACGTACAAGGTGATCTTGTGGCGATCGCAGATGAGCTGGCAACAGGGCTTATTTCAGCGTCTAAAGGCGATTATGAAAAAGCAATTTTTCATCTAAGTACAGCTACACGATTAGAAGACGGTAATATGTATACGGAGCCTGCCGCCTGGAATTTCCCAACCCGTCATTTCTTAGGCGCAATTCTACTTGAAAATGACCGCGCGAAAGAAGCAGAAGTGGTTTATTGGGATGATCTTAAACATAATCCAAATAATGCTTATTCTTTATACGGATTATACCAAAGTTATAAAGCTTTAGGAAATGATGAAAAAGCGGCGGAATATCTCGCGCTCTACGAAGAAGAATGGAAAGATTCGGATGTGAAACTAACGAGTTCACGTTTCTAAAAACTAAAGTGCCTGAAATTCAAAGGTAAAAAATATTTTTCTTGCGTTGATGCAATGTAAAAAATAATGTGGTTCATATAAAAATATATGAACCACATACCTTAAACTTGGAGGCAATCATGTTAAAAAGTATTTTGCTTGGGGCAATTTTCCTTTTCTCACTTAATTCATTTTCAAATGCGCAAGTATTTGATCCTGCAGCTTTAAATGCAGATCCAAAAACGGCAACGGGGCCGCTATCACCAAAATTAGAGGGCCTTGGTAATTATAGTTTCAGCGTAAGTACTTCAAATGCTGAATCGCAATATTTCTTTGATCAAGGTTTCAGGTTGGTTGTTGCTTTTAATCATTCAGAAGCAATGCGTTCCTTTAAAGAAGCAATTAGATTGGACCCTAATAACGCCATGGCTTATTGGGGATGGGCCTTAACACTTGGCCGTAATTTAAATCTTCCAATGTTGGTGAATTCTATGGAACAGGCCAACTATGCTATTGGCATGGCCGTATCCTTAAAAGGGCAAGTCAGCGCACGTGAAGCAGATTATATTGATGCATTGGCTGCACGATATAATACCGATCTTGGCATTTCTCGCGATGTGCTGGATGAAGCATACGCTGTTGCTACGGAAAAATTAATGAACAAATATCCAAATGATCCTGATGCAGCAGTTTTATTCGCAGGCGCAGCTATGAATACTCAGCCGTGGGATTATTGGAATGCGGATGCGACACCAAAGGGCAGAACCGAACAAATTATTGCTGCCCTTGATAAAGTGATTGCCATAAATCCTAATCATGCAGCGGCGCGTCATTATCATATACATATTGCAGAATCGATGCGTCCAGAAATAGCCGAAGAAAGTGCCGATGCACTCGCCCCTCTATTGCCGGGTTCAGGACACTTGGTTCATATGCCGTCACACATTTTTATGCGTGTTGGTCGTTATCAAGATGCCTATGATACCAACGTCATAGCAGCGCAAGTAGATGAAGAATATATCGCTCAATGTAATGCACAGGGTTTATACCCACTTGCGTATTATCCTCATAATCTACATTTTCTTGCCTGGTCATCCATGTATACGGGCCGTAGCGGACAGTCCTTAGATGCGGCGTGGAAAGTGAAGAATAAAATTGAAGCAGGTTCGCGGACAAATACTTGGGGCTTAAATGAAACTTTTCGCTCTCAACCTATATTTGTCATGACGCGCTTTGGTAAATGGCAGGAACTTCTCGAAGTTGAAAAGCCCTTTATGCGCGCTCAATTTATGACAGGCGTATGGCATTATGGGCGCAGCCTTGCTCAGCTAAACCTTGGAAATATGAATGAAGCTGAAAAAGAAATGGCAGCCTTAAGTGCAATTGTTGACAAAATGAACGAAGGCCAACCGGGATACAAGGATTTCGAAGATGCTGGTGGCTTACTAACCATTGCGAAAAATGTTGCGGCTGGTGAAATAGCTGCCAAAAAGGGCGATTATGATATGGCCCTTTATCATCTTGGTGCTGCCGTGCGTATGGAAGATAGCCTTGCTTATAATGAACCGCCATCATGGTATTTCCCAACCCGTCATATTCTTGGTGCGATCTTGCTTGATGCCGGACGTCCCGTTGAAGCGGAAGTGGTATATTGGGAAGATTTAGCTCATAACCCTGACAATGCTTATTCTCTTTACGGAATGTATCAAGCGTTATCAGCTCAGGGAAAAGACGCACAAGCCGCTGAATTTCAAACAAAGTATAATGATATGTGGGAAAACTCTGATGTAAAACTTGCCAGTTCAAGGTTTTAATTGCACAGACAATTTAAATATTATGATCTGATGATGGCCGCTTTCGTGGTGGTCCTCATCTGTTCAAACATCATCGGCCCTGCCAAGCTTGCCACCATCGATATAATGGGAGAGAACTTTATATATGGGGCCGGGGTTCTTTTCTTCCCGTTATCCTATGTATTTGGCGATGTCCTTACGGAAGTTTATGGTTATGCACGTGCTCGAAAAGTAATCTGGGTCGGCTTCATAGGTGTTATATTCGCCAGCATCATGAGCTTTATCATTGTAAAACTGCCGCCGGCCCCAGGATGGGAAGGGCAGGAAGCCTACGCAATGATTTTCGGTCAAGTTCCCCGCATCGTTTTTGCGTCACTGATCGCTTTTTTTGTTGGTGAAATGATCAACGCATATGTGATGGCAAAAATGAAACTCTGGACCAAAGGTAAACATCTTTGGACCCGTACCATCGGGTCAACGATTGTCGGGCAGGGGTTTGATAGTCTGATATTCTATCCCGTCGCGTTTTATGGCATTTGGAGCAATGAAGTACTCTTCACGGTCATGTTCTCAAACTTCCTTATAAAAGTAGGGTGGGAAGCGGTGCTAACGCCCGTGACATACAAACTGGTCGCGGCCTTGAAAAAAGCAGAAGACGTTGAAATCTTCGACGATAAAACAGACTTTTCACCGTTTAAGATCAAAACGGATTAGATGATAAAAGGGTTATTCCCCGCGAAAATTTAGTTCGAGTAAAACGCCATTAAGTTCAGTGAAAAAGATCTGTTTTAACTTTATTGAAGGGATATCATTAAGGTTATAACTGATATCATGGGCTTCTAGTCGGGCCAGGAATTCTTTATGATCACTGCAATCTAAAGCCACATGATGAATGGCCCCTGTCGTTGGACCTGATTTCGTTTCACGTTTGATTGATCTGGGCATTTTACTAGAATTTATGTGGAAAATTGCACGGCCGCTATCATCATAGAGCCATTTAACAAACTCCGGCTGAAGGGGCTGCGGCCCATCGCGTAGGTCGAGATCAAAAATATCAACAAAAAAACGCGCAGTTCCTTCAAGGTCGTCTGTTATAATGTTTATATGGTCAAGGGCGTTAATTTTCATTTTAATCTTTAAAGGATTATTTGTGATCTCTTCAGTTCTTATTATATAGTATTAAGAAAATAGGTGAAATAAAAGAAAACAATCTATATGAAAAACTTTCCCAAACACTTACAGCATTTCGTAATTCTCAAATGTTATTTTCCCATTTTTCCTCACTTGTTAAAATGCCGAAACTCCCTATATTATCTATTCATGTAACTTAAATTTCTTATGAGGTAAATTTGTTTCATATTCCCTTTGATAATTCGTATGCCCGACTGCCGGAAGACTTTTTTAAAAAAGTGAGCCCAAGTGTGCCTTCAATGCCAACCTTAATAAGGGTGAACACAGAACTGGCCTCATTTATAGGACTTGATGTAAATTGGTTAGAATCAAGCGAAGGTTTGGCCATGCTATCAGGACAGAAGTTACCGCAAGGGGCGGATCCTATTGCGATGGCTTATGCCGGTCATCAGTTTGGCGGTTGGTCACCGAAGCTTGGGGACGGGCGAGCGTTACTAATCGGTGAAGTCATCGCGAAAGATGGTGTCCGCCGGGATATTCAGCTAAAAGGATCAGGGCACACACCCTTTTCTAGAAGCGGTGACGGAAAATCAGCACTGGGACCAGTGCTGCGTGAATATATTGTTAGTGAAGCTATGGCAGCACTTGGTGTACCTACCACGCGGGCACTGGCGGCGGTAACCACTGGTGAAAATGTCGTTCGAAACGCAATGGAGCCGGGCGGGGTTTTTACCCGCGTTGCTCAAAGTCATGTTCGGATCGGTACATTTCAGTATTTCTATGCTCGCCAAGACAATGACGCCGTAAAAGTATTGGCCGATTATGTGATTGAGCGCCATTATCCAGAAGCCTTAAGTGCCGATAATCCTTATGCTGCGTTGCTTAATCTAATTGCCGCACGGCAGGCCGAATTAATTGCAAAATGGATGTCGCTCGGTTTTATCCACGGGGTCATGAATACTGATAATATGCAAATCGCGGGCGAGACCATTGATTATGGTCCCTGCGCTTTTATGGATGACTTCCATCCGCAAAAGGTATTCAGCTCCATTGATCAATATGGTCGTTATGCCTGGGGTAAACAGTCCGAGATGGGCCAGTGGAATTTAATGAGGCTCGCCGATACGTTATTGCCACTGATTGATGATGATCTTGATCGTGCTAAAAATATTGCGCAGGAAGCAATTCAAAACTTTAATCAATTATTTGTAAAATCCATATTTACCAAATTCAGCCGCAAACTCGGCCTTCTTTGCGACCATGAAAGCCAAAATGATCTGATCGCGAGTACTTTTGAGCTAATGACAGAAAATGAAGTGGATTTTACACTTTTTTTCAGACATCTGACAAAAGTGTATGACGGTGGTGATACAGACTTTTTATGCCAATTGTTTAAAGACCCCGCGGCCTGTGAAAATTGGCTGATAATTTGGCACGAATATTTAGCCCGTGATGACGGTAATGATAAAGAACGTTTAAAAATCATGCGCGCTCATAATCCTATATTAATTCCTCGAAACCATCGCATTGCTGAGGCCATCAAAGCAGGTGAGCAAGGGGATTTTAAAGCTTTTCACCGACTAATAGACGCGCTTGCCAAACCCTACGATGAACAGCCTGAATATGCTGATCTTGAACAAGCTCCCGAGGCAGTTGAAATTGTCCATCAGACCTTTTGTGGTACTTAAGGCAAATTTTTTTTGGCTATAGGAAGCCCCAAAACAAAAAAACACGGGTCTTAAATCTGACCCGTGTTTAATTAATAACTATTGATGGTGCTTTAATTAAGCAGCTTTTAAGTTACAAGCAGACTGCTTGCCTCTTTCTTCTTGAACTTCGAACTCGATCTTTTGACCTTCGTCCAATGTTGTAAGACCTGACTGTTCAACAGCACTGATGTGAACAAACACATCGTTGCCGCCGTTTTCAGGCTCGATGAAGCCAAAACCCTTTGCAGGGTTAAACCATTTTACTGTACCAGTTGCCATGTTATTTTTCCTATTGCAAATATTGGTAATTAATTCAACCACGATGATGTGATCGAACATGTGAGCTTGATAAAGACTTAAGCCTATTACCCTCAACTGAACCTAATTAATTGGAAAGAGAAGTGGATCTGTAAGTAAATGTATTAATCAAACGTATGTGCCTTTGACACTACTTTAGATTACAAGTCAAGCCTATTCACATCTATTATTAAAAAACACGCAGTCCAATTTAAAAATAATTGTTGATTAAGGAAGCGTAAGATTGTCTTGCAGGACCGTTAGAAAATAATCAGGGATAGGGCAATTGTTGAAAGTAAATTTTTAAAATGGATGTCTGCTTTTGACCCAAAGCGGACGTTCGACAATAACTAATTTGACCTTTGTAAGATTTTAACTACGATTGTTTCTTTTCATTATAAAAGGGAGATAATCATGAACTCGACTGTTACGGAAGCTGAACTCTTTACCATCATAACGGCGTATTCTGACATAATGGCGAGCCGATACGAAATATTCGTAGGTGGTGTGATCGCAATGATCATTACAATATTTGTTACCCGAGACACACTTGGTATATACCTTCGGGGAATAATAATGTTGATCTTCAGTATGTTTAGTTACGTCCAATATATATCTGTTACAGGGGTTAGCGTTAGAATGTCGCAGCTTATTGAAAGCATGAGGCTAGTAACCAAAGATCAGATTGATATGTTGCCCGCCACGGTCGGTATTTTGGAAAGTCCTATCCTAGCAACCCCAATTGTCTCTAACATGACGTCCATTTCTATGGCTGTAACTTGGGTTTGTTGCCTGATTTTAATGGCTTATCCAAAGTTGCTGATAAAAGGGATAAAAAATTAAGAACTTAAACGACCACTTCTGGCCGAAAGCAGACACTCGAGCCGAGTGGGTAGGCAGGCATAGCGAAACTCATTAATAAAAATTGACTTTCTTCCATTACTTCGGTCCTAATGCAAATCTACTTAATTGGAATATTGCTCCGAGAGCAGGATTTATACTGAATTTAATGTTTGGTTGAAATTTTCATAATAAAAAGGGAATGATAATGGAATTATCA
>JABIPV010000293.1 GCA_018699075.1 Kordiimonadaceae bacterium
ACTAAACTTCCGCCGCGAACAATTGCACTAACCATAGATGACGGATACTTATCCGTTTTTGAAAAAGCTTGGCCCCTCTTAAAAGAGGCCAATATACCTTTCACTTTATTCATTTCAACAGCATCCGTTAATGATCTTAATAGTAATTCCATGACTTGGGATCAGATACGTGAACTAGAAAAAGACACCCTTGTTGAAATCGGCCACCACGGCCACACCCATGGTCACATGACGCAAATGAGCATTGAAAATGCTATGGCCGATATTACAACCGCCGATGAAATATATATGCAAGAATTAGGTTATATACCTGATATTTTTGCGTATCCTTACGGTGAATTTTCCAATAATTTAATAACGGCCCTTGAAGTTAAAAATTATCATGCCGTGCTCGGCCAGTTTTCAAGTGCAGCCAGTAGCAATGATAATATTATGGCCCTGCCCCGTTTTGCTTTTAATCAAAACTATTCTGATATTGACCGATTTAAATTGATCATTAATTCAAGGGCATTACCAAGCAAAGATATTTTACCTCGTGATCCATTACTGGATAAAAACCCACCGAGTGTTGGGTTTACGGTGAACGGTGACATTCAAGGGCTTAATAACCTTTCATGCTTCCCGTCACATATGAGCGAAGCAGCCCAGATCACACGGCTTGGCGAAACGCGCATTGAAATTAGATTTGACGAAGCGTTCCCTGTTGGGCGGCACCGTATAAATTGCACAATGCCGGGACCAGATAATCGCTGGTACTGGTTTGGCCTGCCGTTTTTCAATTTAAAATAAAATCAATCTTGCTTAAAAAGCATGGTTGATTAAGTGACAGCTTCAACACTCTCTACTTCAGGAATATAGTGCTTAAGAAGATTTTGAATGCCGTATTTTAACGTCGCCGTTGAACTTGGACAGCCTGCACAGGCCCCCTGCATTCTTAAATAAACAATGCCTTCTCTAAACCCATGATAGGTAATATCGCCGCCATCACGTGCCACTGCCGGGCGCACACGGGTGTCAAGAAGCTCTTGAATTTGAGCAACGATTTCAGGATCGGCATCATCGTCTTCAGATGCCGCATTATCACTGACATCGCCCGTCATAACTGGAAGTCCCGCCGTATAATGTTCCATAATCGTGCTTAAAATTTCAGGTTTAATATCATCCCAATTTGCACCGCCATTATCAACAGTAATAAAATCCGAACCAAAAAATACAGCACAAACATCACTGATTTCAAAAAGCGCCAAAGCAAGTGGAGATACAGATGCAGCGTCCTTATTTTCAAAGAACATTGTTCCGTTATCAAGCACCACTTCGCCTGGAATAAATTTTAAGGTAGAAGGGTTAGGGGTCTGTTCTGTTTGTATAAACATGTATTTTTTCCGTATCTTTAAATATACATATTAGTTAACTACGTTTACTCCAATAATCAAGGGCAAACGTTATAAAATCATAATTATTTTATATGTTAAGCAAATTTATCAATTTCTTCGTCTGTCATATTTCCGGGTACAACAAGTACCGGCATATGAAGTACATTAAGGAGAACCTCACGGAAACTGCGGATTAATGGCCCGGGATCACCATCTACATCTGCACCAAGAACAAGCAGATGAATATCATGGTCTTCAGCGATGATTTCCGAAATTACATCTTCGGGTACCCCTTTGCGGATCACCGTTTCAGCTTCCACACCTGAAATTCTTCTGATTTCCTGGCTGTAGTATTCCAGTTTTTCTTCAGCATCAATGCGCGATTCTTCTTCCATAATATCTTTAACAGACATCCAATGTTGAAAATCAGCTGGCGGAACGATGCGAAGCAATAGGACACTACCTCCCACTTTTTCGGCGCGTTTACTGGCAAGCCTTAGAACTTTTAAAAATTCCGGCGTATCATCGGCGATGATCAAAAACTTCCACTTGTTGTCCTGTTCGGACATACGGCAATCCCTTTTATTGATCTACACAAAAATACAAAACCCCTTCGGTATTTTCGAACCGCCATACTGCCATTCAATCTATCAATTTAGCAAGACTATAATTTTATATAGTTCTTTTTTTGAAATATTGAAATTTTGTTATCTTATGCTAACATTCAATCAAAATAAGTAAGGGGAGAAACCACATGCCACCATTCATCCAAGACTTGATAACTCTATTACAAAGTGAGTTTACGTCGTTTACGGGGACAACAAACCTTTTAAACCTCTTGGATTTTCTTAAAGCAGATGATCTCTCGTGGTTACTGACCATTGGCGGGTTTGGCGCGTTGGTGGGGTTTTTATTCCCAACAATGATTTTTTTGGAAATGATAGCTTCCGGAATTAAAGGCACTTTTCGCTGGAAAAATTTTCGCATGCAGGTGATTATTTATTTCACTAATCGCGTGATAGGTAAAGTTATCACACTGCAGCTGGGCTTTACTTTTTTTGCCTTTCTGCAACCCTATAGCATTATTGATACGAGTGTGACGTGGTACTGGTTTATTTATGGTTATATGATTTATGATTTTTCCCATTTCCTCCATCATTATTGGGGCCATAGAATACGCCTCTTTTGGTGCCTTCACGCGACACACCACGTTCCATCCCATATGAATTTAACTGTCTCCTGGTCCCATTTTTATATTGAAAACCTCTACGCAGACATCATACGTTTAGGGATATGCTCGTTAATGGGATTGGAACTTGGGGTTATGATCATGGTCTATATTGTAGACTCACTCTGGGGACACTTCATTCATACAAGCGAGGAATTATTACCAGATGGTCGTCTGGGTTTCTTAAGCAAATTTCTGCTTACCCCGTCACACCACCGGGTGCATCATTCCTGCAACCCAGAATATATCGACAAAAATTATTGTAATTTAATCCCCATTTATGACCGCCTTTTCGGCACCTACCAAGCAGAACTAGAAAATGTCCCGCCCAAATACGGCATCACCCGCGATGTAAACACACAAAGCCTGTTCGATGTATATTTCGGCGAGTTTGTCTGCCTATTTCACGATATTAAAAACGCACCAAGTATAGGGAATAAAATTGCCTACTTATTTAAGCCCCCTGGCTGGCATCCAAAAGCTGTACTCACTTCAAAAAATGAGTTGGAAGATAAAACGTAAAAATTAAAATCAATTACTACTCTTAAGCGTACCTGAGTATTATGTAGGATCGTATTCTTGATGCCATTCGATAAAACCATTAATGGCTTCTGGATAGTTTTGAGTAACGCCGTAACCATTACTGAACATCACAGCCAGATTAAATTGTGCAGAAGGTTTCTGTAGTTTTGCGGCTAATTTAAACCAATTGAATGCTTCATCATAATTTTGTGGAACACCGTGTCCATACATATACATTACTCCAAGGTCATTTTGTTCTTTAGCTTGTCCTCGGTAAGCTTTATTCATGAGCAATTCGATTGCTTTTTTATTATCCTTAGATATTTCTAAGCTGTCCATGTACAGAAAATCGTGTTTATTGCATGGCGATAAGCTTCCCAATTTAGAGGAATTAATAAACCACTTCACAGCTTCTTTGTAATCTTGAGAAACTCCTTGCCCAAGCCCATATGACACTCCTAGTTGATACATGGCTAAGCCATGACCATGCTCAGCGGCCATTTTGTACCATTTAAAAGATTCTAATTCGTCGAACGTTACATTTAGTCTTCCATGCTGGTAAATGTCACCCAACAGGTATGACGAAGTACTATTACCATTTTCGGCAGCTATTTTATACCACTGTATTGCAATGTCGAAGTTTTGGTCAACTTCATCTCCATACTCATGCTTTGAGCCAAGTAAATGCCCTGCTGTTTGGTCACCATTATTTGCTGCGGTCTCATACCATTTGAAAGCTTCACTTACATTTCGACTAACTCCTTGACCATGTTCATACATTGACCCAATCATGAACTGGGCTTCAGCAAATTCTTGCTCCGCAGCCTTTTGGTACCAACTGAACGCAAGTTTTTCATTATGTAGTACTATTCTTCCTTCTAAGTACATATCCCCAAGTTCTAGCATTGCTTTTGGTTCGCCTTCTTTAACCTTTTTAAGGAAATGCAAGTAAGCTGTTTCATAATCTTCAGGATTGTCCGGTGAAGTATTATTGTTATTTTCTATTTTCACTTTATTCCCCTCAGGAGATACCTCCCACTATCAATATCACTTCAACAAAATATTAGTAATTTCTTTGAGCTGGGTTCTGGCCCTGAGCAAATAAAATCCTTCAGACGCGAGGTGGTTCTGAAAGATGAAACCATCTACTTCGCAGTTTGAAACAACGAAGGGGTCCATACTGATGATGGAATCAAAAGATGTTTCCATTTCGTCCCAGCTGGTGGTGATGTCGCGTGAGGCGATGATTTCTGCGAAATCTTTTCTAAGTCCTTTTAAGATCAGACGGTAAGCATAAGCCTGACCCTTAACGTTAAAGAAAAGATCATCCGCACCCAAATCAAGCACGCAGCCGAAGCCATTTTTAATGTAACTATCAATGCTCGCCGATGATGCGCCAAGGTCGAGGGAAATGCGGTCGAGTGTCGCCAGTAAATTATCGGCACGCCTCTCAAATACCGCATTACCACGGGCCAATCGTTCATTATAAACAATCAGCTGTTCCATGGCTTTGGTATATTGTTGTTCTGATGTGGCAACGGGCATTAATGACGTTGACGGGTTCCACCACCAAATATCACCCGCATATTGCAGCAATCCAGACACTTCCTGAAGGTCAGGGTCCACGGCACTTGAACCGCGCGTACGACCGAGTTGGTCGACCAGTTCATAACTAAACCGTGCGATTGCGGAAATAATACCTGTTTGATAATTGGACATATTATCGAGGAACGCCCCCGGTTTAAAAACCGGATCATTGGACACCCAACCATTGCGAATAACTTCGCGGTCAATAAGGGCAATACTGACCGCGACGGCATTGCTGCCCTCAGAATTATATTCAAGGCCAAAATCCGGTGAGGCATCCACTTTATGAATAAGAAACATACCGACGGGATAATAAAGCAACATTATCAAGATCAGACCATAGATGATTTTTTTCATCGCCGCCCAACTGATGGATTCTTTTAGCCAATAGCCAATATCTTTTAGTGTTTCCCACATAAGCAACCTTTATTTTTCTAGTTCTACTATATATGGTTTAACTTTGAGGAAGTTCAATAGACACGCGTTCTGAGCTGCCACTTACTCCTGGGAAGTTGGTGAAAAATGCTTGAACCAAATAAGGCATTACTTCATGTAATTTTGCACTGCGCCCTGTGCTTGATACTTCACCTTCAAAAAGGTTTTGCCCGTTATCTTTGTTAGGGCGAATGACCATTTTTAACTGACGGGTGTAATTAGGAATGCTTCTGACATTATTATTACTCCAACCAAGGGGATAATAGCCAAAAGGATCATAAATATTGCCAAACGCATAAGGACTGCCGTAAAAACCGTAATATCCTGAATGTAATCCGCGGTACGGGAACCAGGGGTTCATATAACGACCATAATAACTACCGTAGCTAACAAAACCCCTTGAAGATGCTGATGATCTTATTTTAGTAGGTCCCTGAATAACGTCATAATCCAGCTCAACAACCAAATCTGCTTCTTCGCCGTTGGCAGGTAAATATCCGTAACTGCCGAGGGCATTACCCACAAGTGCAGCGTAATTGGCAAATTCAAGACTGCCGTTATTAGCCGCATTCATGGGAACAATGACTATTTTCTCACCGTTTGGTGCAGGAAGCGCATGAAAGCGCGTTACATTGCTACGAATTGACTGCGTGCACGAAGCAAGCAACGCCGTGACAATAACCGTAATTAGTATTTTATAGATCTTTTCCATAATCTTACCCTACAAAACAGTCCACATAATTACAAACATTACTTTATCATTGTGGCATAATCAGGGCCGTAAAAAACCGACTATATCATGTATTTGACGAAGAATTGGCTGGGACAGCTCATCTGCTTTATGGACACCATCACGCAAAATATCATCAAGATAGGTTTTTTCACTCATCAAGCGACTCATTTCTTCTGTTATAGGCCCAAGCACTTCAACACTTAAATCCGCAAGATCACGCTTGAAATCGGCAAAGCCTTTTCCCTCATACTCAGCACAAACTTCACCCGCTTTACGGTCGCTAAGGGCCGCAAAAATATTTATCAGGTTCTTAGCTTCTGCCCGTCCGTCAAGATCATCCATTGTTGCCGGTAGCGGTTCGCTGTCCGTACGTGCTTTTCTGATTTTTTTGGCAATTAAGTCCCGGTCATCGGTTAAATTAATCCGGCTATTTTCTGAAGGATCAGATTTTGACATTTTTGCATTACCGTCCCGCAGTGACATAACCCGCGTCGCTTCACCAAAAATAAGCGGCTCCACTTCCGGGAAGAAATCCACTTTATAATCACTATTGAATTTTTGCGCGATATCACGGGTCAGTTCAAGATGCTGTTTTTGATCCGCGCCAACGGGAACATGGGTTGCTTGATAAGCGAGGATATCCGCCGCCATTAGATCAGGATACACATAAAGACCAACACTCGCACGTTCACGGTTTTTACCTGCTTTTTCCTTAAATTGGGTCATGCGGTTAAGCCAACCCATTCGCGCCACGCAATTAAATATCCAGGCAAGTTCAGCATGGGCAGATACCTGACTTTGGTTAAATATAATACTTTTCTTCGGATCAACACCGCTGGCGATCATACCCGCAGCAACTTCCCGTGTGGCGTTTCTTAGAATATCTGGATCTTGCCAAGTGGTAATTGCGTGTAAATCAACGACACAAAAAATGGTCTCGTAGGTATCTTGTAAACCGACCCAGTTTTTAATGGCCCCAAGGTAATTACCTAGTGTTAAATTTCCCGATGGTTGAACGCCGGAAAAAACACGTTGTTTGAAAACAGTCATTATATTCCTTTTTGGATATTTTGGACATATCCTTAGTTAGTTTCAAATAAGTGCTCTTATATGACGATTAATCGTTATGGGGTCAACTACCTCTTTGAAAATAAGGCCTGAAGTTCGTCTTTTTTTACTGTTTTGGTTATAAATATTGCCAAAATATATGCCCCTATACCACTTAGCATTAAAATGAGAAGACCACCAATTTGTGCAAATGTATTTCCATAAATAAGAGGCGCAACTTGATTTTGAACTCCCCAAATAACAGCCCCCATTATAATACTACATAGAATATATTTAGAAAGCCGCACCAATAGAGCTTTCTCAATGCTATAATGACCACTCCTTATCAAACCACCTGCAAGCATAAATACATTAATCCAAGCAGATATCGCCGTGGCCATTGCCAATCCGACATGGGCAAAATATTGCATTAATATAAGGTTCAAACTGACATTGACAAAAAGCGCGACAATCGCGAACTTTAACGGTGTTTTGGTATCACCACGGGCGAAATATCCTGGCACAAATACTTTCGCTAAAACATAAGCAGGAAGCCCTGCTGCATAGGCCGCAAGAGTTAATGACGTTTGCAATGTGGCTTGGGCGCTAAAATTGCTACGCTCGAGCAATACATGAATAAGATCATTCGGCACGATAATGAAGGCGACCATAGCCGGAATGGTAAAAAATAATCCCATTTCAATGGCCTGGTTTTGACTTTTCACCACCTGTGCTTCATCGCCACTGGCAATACTGCGAGATAAAAACGGCAATAATACGGTTCCAAGCGCAACACCGATAACCCCGACGGGAAGTTGGTTAAGTCTATCCGCAAAATAAAGATAAGACATTGATGCGTCTGGAAGGTGCGTGGCAATGATCATATCCAGCAGTAAATTAAGCTGAATAACCCCCGCACCGAGGGCAGCAGGGCCCATTACCAACAAAAGCTTCTTCACCCTTGGCGTTAAATGGGGCATTCTAATCCTAATCCGATATCCTGCTTTATTACAGGCACGAAATAAAAACACCAGTTGAATAATTCCCGCTACACTCACAGCAATGGATAAAGTATGAGCCGGCGTATCCATCGTATTTGCGCCAAATACAAGTGCCGATATCAAGCAAATATTGAGAATAATTGGTGTCGCTGCCGTTTCAGCAAATTTACCCAGTGAATTAAGAACCCCCGCAAGCAATGAAACGAGAGAGACAAACATTATAAAAGGGAAAGTATAGCGCGTTAAGGTCACCGCGAGCGCGAACTTCGCTTCATCATCCGTAAATCCATTTGCCATTGCATAAATTAGAGCCGGCGTAAAAACTTCCATCAATCCAACAAACAATAATAATGTCATAGCTAAACAGGCAAAAGCTTCTTCAGCAAATTTAAGTGCTTCTTCCCTACCCTCTTTTTCTACGGTCGCCGAAAAAATTGGTACGAATGATGCACTAAAGGCACCTTCGGCAAATAGTCGCCTGAAAAAATTTGGTAATTTAAAAGCAACCACAAAACAATCCGTAACAAATCCCGCCCCTAGAACCGCCGCCATCAATATGTCGCGGATAAACCCAAGCACCCGACTTACCATTGTAAAACTTCCAAAAATAGCTGTGGCTTTTAGCACCGACATTATTGTTCTTCTCTTAAAGTTTGCATTAATTTGTCTTCTATGGTTTTAAGTTTTTCTTCGTTTGTTATTTTATGGCCGAATAAATCGCGAACAAAAAATACCGTAATAGCCCGCTCACCATAGGTGGCGATATGGGCTGAGCTAATAGAAAGTTTAAGATCAACCAGCACCTGAGATAGGTCAAACAAATAACCTATTCGATCACGCCCATTTAATTCGATCACCGTGCGGCTATTGCTGGCCTTATTATCAATTAGTACCCTTGGTTCTACTTTAAAAATATCCGTCCGTTTTTTATTTGCACGGCGTCGGTCGAATACTTCTCTTGGTTTAATTTTCCCAGACAACGTGTCTTTAATATTTTTCTGTAATTTTTCAAGCTTGGCTTTTTCATTGAAAACTTTACCTTCAGCATCCTGAATTCGAAAACTATCCAGCGCCATACCGTCTTTTGTGGTAAAAATCCTTGCCCCCTGAATAGACGCACCGCTTAGGGCTATCGCCCCAGTGAGACGGGCAAACAAACCCGGATGATCTTCCGCATAAATACTCAGTTCTGATATATCCTGAAATTCATCTACATTGATATTGACAGTAAAGTTATCCTCAAATTTATCAGCCATATCTACCATTAAAGCATTACGCTCTAAATCTTCCACGGCAACGGCTTGCCAATATGTATTATAAAAACGGTCCGTATAGGTTTTAAATTTCTCATCTGACCATTCGCTTAAAGCGTCTCTAAGGCCTTCTTTTACGTGTTCAACATGTTGCATGTTATCAAATTTCACCTGCCCCCCAAGCAGATACTCTTCGGCCCTTTTATAAAGTTCGCGCAGTAATTGCCCTTTCCAACCATTCCAAACTTTCGGCCCTACCGCCCGAATATCGACTACCGTCAGCACCACAAGCAAACGCAGCATTTCAGGGCTTTGAACCTGGCCCGCAAAATCAGAAATAGTTTTGGGGTCGCTTAAGTCCCGCTTAAAAGCAGATAAAGTCATCAATAAATGCCAGCGCACAAGCCAGGCAACCGATTCCGTTTCCGCCGGTGTTAATCCAAAACGAGGGCACAGTTTATGAGCCACTTCTTCACCCAGTATTGAATGATCCCCTTTTCGCCCTTTGGCAATATCATGTAAAAAAACGGCAAGATATAGAACACGTCTGGAAATAACTTTATGAACGATTTTATTTACAAGTGGATGTTCTTCGGAAAGGGTACCTCTTTCCACTTCAGAGGTCAGCTCAATCGCCCGTATTGTATGTTCATCAACTGTATAAACATGATACATATCATATTGCAT
>JABIPV010000356.1 GCA_018699075.1 Kordiimonadaceae bacterium
CCCAGGCGAAGATCTTCATGATGGTGTGACATTTGAGAGGTTTTTAAAAGCCGTGGATAACCATCCGCGTTGCAACATATTATATGATCCAAGTCACCTTATCTTACAAGGAATGGATTACCTTGAGTTTATTGATATTTACCATGAACGTATCAAGATGTTCCATGTGAAGGACGGTGAATTGAATTGTAATGGCCGCTCAGGGGTATATGGTGGTTATCAGGCATGGATCGACCGCCCTGGCCGTTTTAGATCGCTAGGCGATGGACAAATTGATTTTAGTGGTATTTTCAGTAAGCTCACCCAGTACGGATTTGAAGGTTGGGCAGTGGTTGAATGGGAATGCTGTATAAAAGATCCAGAAGATGGTGCCCGTGAAGGTGCACAGTTTGTTCGCGAACATACCATTAAACCATGCGAACGTAGTTTTGATGATTTTGCCGGCTCAGGCGCAGATGAAGAATTAAACAAAAAAGTTTTAGGAATATAGATATGTCAAAAAATGATGATCAATTAAACAGACGTGAAATGTTAAAGCGGGTTGCAATAATGACAGGCGGCGCTGTTTCTGCGTCCGTAATGGCGGGGGTGATGTCAAATACATCGTTCGCACAGCCTTTTGAAGTCAAGAATGCAGCTTTCTCCGCTCAGCAACAAAGCTTGGTCGGTGAAATGGCGCAGATGATTATTCCTGATACTGATACATTAGGGGCAAAAGGCGCCGGCGTTCCTGAATATATCCATTTGATGGTTTCGGATTGGTATTATGATGAGGAACGTCAGAAATTTATGACGGGCCTTGCGGGTGTTGATGCAATGGCAAATCAAGCTTACGGAAATGATTTTATCAAGTGTTCCGATACGCAGCGTCATGACCTGATGACAAAAATGGATAACGAAGAAAGCGCTGATAAAACATTCTTTCAAGAATTTAAAGAGCTTACGTTGGTAGGGTATTTCACTTCCCAAATTGGTGCGGAAAAGGAGCTTCGTTACGAAGCCATTCCAGGACCTTATGAAGGATGTATTCCTTTTGAGCGTGTAGGGCGTACTTGGGCTACATGATACAGAATTACCAATTACGGTTTACAGCATTGAAACCGTTAATAAAATGAGAATTGGATAAAAAATGGATTTTGACGTAATCGTCGTAGGCTCAGGAATATCAGGTGGTTGGGCCGCCAAAGAATTTACAGAAGCAGGAATGAAGACGCTTGTGATTGAAAGAGGCCGTCCCGTTGAACATATGTCTGATTACGAAGGCGAAGGGCAAGATCCTTGGATGATGCCTTTTCGGGATGACGTTGACCGTAAATTGGCCGATGAAAAATATCCAATTCAACAAAAATGCTATGCTTTTAAAGACAGTACAAAACATTTCTTTGCCGATGATACAGTTCATCCTTACTCCCAAGAAGAAAATAAACCTTTCGCGTGGATCCGCGGTAACCATTTAGGCGGGCGTTCCCTGCTTTGGCACCGTCAAAGTTATCGTTGGAGCGAAATGGATTTTGCGTCCAATAAACGTGACGGTCACGGCGTAGACTGGCCAATCCGTTATAAAGATTTAGAAAAATGGTATGATCATGTTGAAATATTCGCGGGTATAAGTGGTACTTCGGAAGGTCTGCCACAACTCCCTGACGGTAAATTTTTGCCGCCAATTGGCTTTAACTGTGGTGAAGAAGCGTTTGGTAAAATGCTTGCTGAAAAGTATGATGACCGTGTGCTGATCCCCGGTCGTTGTGCCCATTTAACGGAACCAACAGAAGTTCATCTTGATCTGGGACGTGGTACCTGCCAATCGCGCAATCAATGTCAACGTGGCTGTTCATTTGGGGCTTATTTTTCTAGCCAGTCTGCAACGCTTCCTGCAGCGGAGAATACAGGTAACCTTACCATTGTAACTGACAGTATTGTTCATAGTGTTGTTTACGATGCTAAAACCAAAAAAGCGACAGGTGTTCGGGTTATTGATGCTAAAACAAAAGAAACAAAAACATATGAAGCTAAGGTAATTTTCTTGTGTGCATCGACGCTAGGTACTACACAAATACTCCTGAATTCCACCAGTGAAACATTCAAAAATGGCTTTGCAAATAATAATGATGTCGTCGGTCGTTATCTTATGGACCATCTTTGTTTTGCAGGGGCATCGGGTGAACTTCATGAACAATTAGATCGCTATTATTTAGGCCGAAAACCAAATAGTATTTACGTGCCAAGGTTTACTAACCTTAACGAAGACACCGAAGATTTTGTCCGTGGCTATGCCTATCAAGGGAATGGCCGACGTGAAGAGTGGCGCGGCCAAATGGACCGTAAAGGATTTGGTTCGGACTTTAAAGAAGAGTTTAAAACGCCAGGACCTTGGATTATTGAACTTGAAGGTTACGGTGAAATGCTGCCCGATGCTAATAACAGAGCCACTCTACATGAAACAAAGACAGATGAATGGGGAATGCCCCAGCTTCATATTGATTGTGAGTTCGGTGAAAATGATAAAAAAATCAGAAAAGCGATGTTGGAAACCGCCGTTGAAATGATGGAAGAAGTGGGTCTTAAAAATATTCAAACATATGATAATAAAGAATCCGCTGGACTGGGAATTCATGAAATGGGCACGGCCCGTATGGGATATGATCCTAAAACATCCGTTCTTAACGGCCATAACCAATGCCATGATGTAGATAATGTATTTATTACCGATGGATCAGCAATGGCATCATCGGCGTGTCAAAACCCATCGCTGACATATATGGCACTAACAGCACGGGCGGTTGATTATGCCGTAAGCGAAATGAAATCACACAGAATATAAAAATGAAAGAATGAAAAATGAATAGACGTAACTTTTTGAAATCGACGGCTGGCTTTGGCCTTGCAACTATGGCTGGCTTCGGTGGTGCATTCGAAGCTTCGGCAGCACCATATAATATTGATAATATGGGGAAGATTAAAAAAGTTGGTGTTCAGCTTTATACCGTTCGTGACCATATGGCAAAAAGCGTTGAAAAGACGGTCGCTCAAGTAGCTGGCTTTGGCTATAAAGAAGTCGAGTTTGCGGGTTATTTTGATCATTCTGCTAAAAATATAAGAAAAATACTAGATGATAACGGTCTTACGTCACCATCAGTGCATGTTCAGCTTTCGGATATTCAAAAAGACAATATGCATCAGACCATCGAAAACGCCAATATCATTGGTCATAAATATGTGACTATGGCAGGATTTGGTAATTCTGAGCGTGAAACATTAGATCAATTTAAAGGTCATGCGGAACATTTTAATATGGTCGGTGAAGCCTGTAAGGCAGCAGGCGTTCAATTAGGGTATCATAATCACGAATTTGAATTTGATGCGCTTGATGGCGTTGAACCATACGATCTGTTCTTAGAACTTGATAAAGATATCTTGACCATGGAAATGGATTTATTTTGGGCGATTAAAGCAGGCCGTAACCCATTAACTTATTTTGATAAGCATCCAGGACGCTTCCATATGTGTCATGTTAAGGACATGGCCGCTGGTGAAACCATGGTTGATGTGGGTGCAGGTAATATCGATTTTGCAAAAATATTTGCCGCCAGTGAAAAAGCTGGGCTTAAGCATTATTTTGTTGAACATGATAGGCCGAAAAGCTCATTAGACAGCATTCGCTTTAGCTGTGAAACGTTACTGAATATGAAAGTGGATATATAAATTATGGATTTTGATGCGATTGTTGTCGGTTCTGGCATTTCTGGCGGTTGGGCTGCTAAGGAATTTTCAGAAAAAGGAATGAAAACCCTCGTGATTGAAAGGGGTCGCCATGTGGAACATATTGACGATTATGTGGGTGAAAATAAAGGCCCATGGGAAATGCCGTTTCGTGATAATGTTGACCGTAAAACCGCTGATAGCGATCATGAAATTCAAAAATTATGTTATGCTTTCCTCGATTCAACGAAGCAATTCTTCGTTAATGACAAAGAGCATCCTTATTCCCAAGAAGAAGGAAAACCTTTTAGCTGGATTAGAGGGCACCACCTTGGGGGGCGTTCCTTAACATGGCACCGTCAAAGCTACCGCCTTGGCGATCTGGATTTTGAAGCCAATAAAAAAGATGGCCACGGCGTTGATTGGCCCATTCGCTATGCAGATATGAAAAAATGGTATGACCATGTTGAAATTTTTGCAGGTATTAGTGGCTCAAAAGAAGGAATTCCTCATTTGCCGGATGGTGAGTTTTTACCGCCAATGGAGCTCAACTGTGTTGAGAAAGAAATCCAAAAAAGAATGGCAGAAAAATATGATGACCGCCAACTTATTATCGGTCGTTGTGCCCATCTTTCTGAACCACAAAAAATTCATACTGATTTAGGTCGTGGTACGTGTCAAGCGCGTGACCAATGTCAACGTGGCTGTTCATTCGGTGCTTATTTTTCAAGTCAAAGTGCGACATTACCCGCGGCGCGTCTTACGGGAAATATGACGGTGGCAACGGATAGTATTGTTCACAGTATTGTTTATGATCCCAAAACGAACAAAGCGACGGGCGTTCGCGTTATTGATTCTAAAACAAAAGAAACAAAAACATATACTGCCCGTGTGATCTTTATGTGTGCATCAACGCTTGGCACGACGCAAGTTATGCTTAATTCGACCAGTGAAACGTTTCAAAACGGATTTGGTAATTCAAGTGGGGCGCTTGGTCATTATTTGATGGATCACCTTTATGCGCAAGGCGCAAAAGGGGAAGTTCCAGGGTTTGAAGATCGTTATTATCATGGGCGTCGGGCAACGGGTATTTATATCCCGCGTTTTCAAAATTTAAATGGTAAAGAAGAAAACTTTTATCGTGGTTTTGGTTACCAAGGAAGTGCCAGCCGCAAAGGCTGGAAAGCCGGGATGTCTGAAAAAGGATTTGGTGCTGAATATAAGGAAGGTTTTAAAACGCCAGGACCATGGGAATTTAGTATTTCCGGGTTTGGTGAAATGCTGCCTGATTATAATAACAACGTAACACTGCATAAAACCAAGAAAGACCAGTGGGGAATGGCACAGCTTCATATAGATTGTGCATATGGTGAGAACGACTGGACCATGAGACGCGAAATAGTGAATGTAACCGTCAAGATGCTTGAAGATCTTGGACTTGAAAATGTTGTGGGTTTCCTTGACGAAAGTGCAAATCCGGGCATTGGTATTCATGAGATGGGAACGGCCCGTATGGGACGTGACCCAAAAACATCTGTATTAAATGCCCATAACCAATGTCATGATGTTGATAATGTTTTTGTAACTGATGGTTCGGCGATGACATCGTCTGCTTGTCAAAATCCATCACTTACATATATGGCGTTAACCGCACGTGCGGTTGATTATGCTGTTACACAAATGAAAGCAAATATTCTGTAAGGGGAATTCAAAGTGAGAAGAAGAAGTTTTGTAAAATCTACGGCAGGCCTAGGCCTTTTAGGTCTAACTGGAATGGGCGGCTTATTATCAAGCTGCGCAGAGACGCCAGTAAAAAATATCAATAATATTGGTCTTCAACTTTATACGGTTCGTGATTTGATGGACCAAGATGTTGAAGGTACAATCGCGAAAGTGGCTGAAACGGGCTATAAAGAAGTGGAATTTGCAGGATATTTTGATCGTTCGGCGGCGCAGATCAAAAGTATACTTGATCAAAATGGTCTTATCGCCCCATCGGTTCATATTAATCCGATTGAAT
The DNA here is from genome assembly GCA_018699075.1 of Kordiimonadaceae bacterium. Lineage (GTDB taxonomy): Bacteria > Pseudomonadota > Alphaproteobacteria > Sphingomonadales > Emcibacteraceae > Pseudemcibacter. Next base: position 5,720 of record JABIPV010000356.1, read on the forward strand.
TAGAAGTTGAAACAATGAAAAGCGTTATAGCAAACGCAAAAATCATTGGTCATGATTATGTCGTGATGTCATGGATTCCGCCTGAAGGTCGTGAAAGACTAGATCAATATAAAGACCTTATTGAAGCGATGAATGTTGCAGGTGAAATGTGTAAAGCTGCGGGACTTCAGTTGGCGTATCATAACCATGATTTTGAATTTTTTGATATGGAGGGCGTAAAGCCTTACGATTTAATTCTAAGTGAAGTTAGTGCTGACTTACTAAAAATGGAGCTGGATATTTATTGGATAATGAAAGCCAGTGATGATCCGTTTGCTTATTTTGATCAATATCCAGGGCGTTTCACTATGTGTCATGTAAAAGACATGGGAGCAGACGGGGCAATCGTCGATGTTGGTCGCGGGACGATTGATTTTAACAATATCCTTGCCCGAAGAGAACAAGCAGGTATTGAACATTATTTTGTAGAAATGGATAATCCCACAGATTCACTTGAAACCATTCGTTATAGCTATGAGAGCGCGAAAAAAATTCAGATAGGTTAAAAATGACAGAAATCAGCAGACGTAATTTTGTAAAAACAACAGCAGGGTTAAGTCTCGCTGGAATGGCAGGAATGGGCGGGGTGATGAATGCTTTTTCTGCCCCGCGAAAAATTACCAAATACGGCGTTAATTTATATACTGTACGTCATCTGGTGATTGAAAATATGCCCCGCACAATGGAGCAAATTGCTGAAATTGGTTATCATGAAGTCGAAGGCCTTATTTATGTTGGCCCTACGGTTAAGCAATTTAGAAAGGCTTTGGATGATACCGGTCTAAAATGTGTATCACGCCACATGGACCCCATTCAGTTGGAAACAGAAACTTTAAAACAATTCATCGAAGACGCGCACACAATCGGTCAAAAATATTTGATCTTGGGATGGATTCCACCTGAAGGACGTTTGCATTTAGATCAATATAAGTCATTGATTGAAAAGATGAATATGGCAAGTCATATGTGCAAAGATGCGGGTATCCAATTTGGATATCATCATCATGAATTTGAATTTATTGAAATGGATGGCGTTGTGCCATTTGACCTAATCTTAAGTCAAACTGATCCAGAATTAATGAAAATCGAAATGGATTTTTATTGGATGGCTTACGCCGGGCAAGATCCTTTGAAAATGTATGATCGTTACCCCGGACGTTTTCCCATGTGCCATATTAAAGACATGGATGAAAAAAAATGGTTTGCGGATGTGGGAAAAGGAACCATCGATTTCGAAAGAAATTTAAGCCGTGTTGATCATGCGGGGTTTGAACATTTCTTTGTTGAACATGATGAACCAACAGATCCGCTTGAAACCATACGGTATGGTTTAAATAGCGTGAAAAACTTAACCATCGGATAATAAATGAAAAGACGCGACTTTATAAAAACATCTATGGCAGCAGGAGCTGCCATTTCTACGTTTTCAAACCCACTTAATGCCTTTGGAGCACAGCCCATGACCAATAAAATAGGTGTGCAGCTTTATACAGTGCGTGACCAGATGGCAATTGATGTCGGGGCAACTTTGGCCCGTGTGGCTAAAATTGGCTATAAAGAAGTTGAATATGCGGGCTATTTCGATGTTGCTGCTAAAGAAATGCGATCAATGTTGGATCAAAACGGATTAACCACGCCTTCCACCCATATTAGTTTAACGCAAGCAAGGGACCATATCGACGAATTGATTGAATATGCAAATATTGTTGGCCATAAATATATTATGATTGGTTTTTTAGAGCCGGATGAGCGCACGACACTGGACGATTATAAAGTTTGTGCCGAAGTATTTAATAAAGCTGATGAAGCCTGTAAAGCAGCAGATATTCAATTTGGCTATCATCATTATGATTTCGAATTTCCAGAAATTGATGGTCAGGTGCCATACGAATTATTGTTAGAGCAAACAAAAATACAAATGCAAATTGACCTTTATTGGCAAATAAAAGCCGGTGTGGATATGTCAAAATATTATCATAAATACCCCGGGCGTTTCCCCATGGTCCATATTAAAGATATTGATGTTGATGGAAACTACGAAGATTTAGGCAAAGGCAAAATTGATTTTGACGAATTGCTTAAATACAGGGATGTCGCTGGGTTTAAACATTATTTTGTCGAAAATGGTACGCCAAGAAATTCACTTGAAACAATTAAAATCGGCTATGATTTTGTAAAAAACTTATAAGAAAGAGACTTAATGGCAGAATTTGATGCAATCGTTGTAGGATCTGGGATTTCAGGTGGATGGGCCGCCAAGGAGTTTGCTGAAAAAGGAATGAAAACCCTGATCATTGAGCGGGGGCGCCATGTGGAGCACATTGATGATTATATCACAGAAGGCATCCCGCCGTGGGAGCTCGCCCTACGTGATGAGGTAGATCATGAAATTGAAAAAATTGAACACCCCATTCAAAGCCAATGCTTTGCCTTTAAAGAAACGTCGAGACATTTTTTTGCCAATGATAAAGATCATCCTTATTCACAAGAAGAAGGTAAACCGTTTAATTGGTACCGTACTGAAAATCTTGGTGGGCGGTCATTATTGTGGGGTCGTCAATCTTATCGCTGGAGCGATCTTGATTTTAATGCCAATAAAAAAGATGGTCATGGTGTTGATTGGCCGATCCGCTATAAAGATATTGATAAATGGTATGGTTATGTTGAAAAATTTGTCGGTATAAGTGGGACAAAAGAAGGGCTTTCGCAGTTGCCCGATGGGGAATTTTTACCACCTGTGGAGATGTCATGTGTTGAGATAATGATGTCGAAAAAATTTAAAGAAATTTATGAAGACAGGCGTATGATTATTGGACGGTGTGCCAATCTTACGGAACCACAGCCAGTACATATTGCACTAGGTAGAGCAACATGTCAGTCACGTAACGAATGTCACCGTGGTTGTTCATTTGGAGCTTATTTTTCCAGTCAAGCGGCAACATTACCAGCCGCGAATAATACCGGAAACTTAACTACCGTAACGGACAGTATCGCTCATAGTCTGGTTTATGATGTCAAAACGAACAAGGCAACGGGTGTGCGGGTAATTGACGCTAAAACAAACGAGACAAAAATATATAATGCTAAAGTAGTGTTTTTGTGTGCCTCTACCCTTGGCACCACGCAGATACTTCTTAATTCTACCAGTGAAACATTTCAAAATGGTTTTGCCAATTCCAGTGGTGCTGTGGGGCATTATTTGATGGATCATGTAAGCGGTGCGGGAGCGAACGGAATTGTGCCCGGATTTTTGGATAAATATTATCTTGGTCGTCGTTCAAACGGTATTTATATCCCGCGCTTTAAAAATTTACGTAGCCAAGAAGAAGAATATGTCCGTGGTTTTGGTTATCAAGGATGGTCAAGTCGTGAAGGATGGAAAGCCAATCTTTCTAAACCCGGGTTTGGGGCTGATTTTAAAGAAAGCTTTAAAACACCCGGACCATGGGAATTTAGTATGGGTAGTGCAGGTGAAATGTTGCCACGTTATGATAATTCAGTGACGCTTCATAAAACAAAAGTTGATAAATGGGGAATGCCACAAATTCACATTGATTGTTCTTATGGTGAAAACGACCGTTTGATGCAAAAAGATATGATGAAACAAGCGGTTAAGATGCTTAAAGATATGGGGCTTCAGAACGTTAAAGGCACCATAAACGAGGAAAGCATCCCGGGAACAGTGATCCATGAAATGGGAACCGCTAGGATGGGGCGTGATCCTAAAACATCGGTACTTAATGGCTATAATCAATGCCATGACGTGGATAATGTATTTATTACGGATGGCTCGGCCATGGCATCTTCTGCTTGTCAAAACCCATCACTCACATATATGGCGCTAACGGCGCGTGCGGTTGATTATGCCGTTAGCCAGATGAAAATGGATAAACTTTAAAGAAAGAAAACAACATGGCGGATGAATTTGATGTAATCGTTGTAGGGTCGGGTATTTCTGGTGGTTGGGCAGCCAAAGAATTTTCTGAAAAAGGAATGAAGACGCTGATGATCGAAAGAGGGCGTCATATAGAACATATGGAAGATTATGAAGGTGAAGGCCTCGCACCGTGGGAAAGAGATAACCGCGGCAAAAAGAATCCAAATTGGACAAAAGAGCATTCCATTCAAAGCCAGTGTTATGCGTTTCAGGATGTGACTAAACATTTTTGGGTTAATGACAATGATCATCCATATTCACAGGAAGAGGGGCATCGCTTTAATTGGTTTCGCGCGGAACAAATAGGAGGTCGTTCAACACTTTGGGGACGTCAAAGTTATCGCTGGAGCGAAATGGACTTTGAAGCAAATAAAAAAGATGGCCATGGTGTAGATTGGCCTATCCGATATAAAGATATCGATAATTGGTATGGTTATGTTGAAAAATTCGCAGGGATAAGTGGGTCAAAAGAGGGGCTATCACAACTGCCGGACGGGGAGTTTCTACCGCCAACGGATATGACATGTGTCGAGAAAGATATTTCCAAGAAATTTGAAGAAGTTTACGAAGACAGAAGGATGATTATTGGCCGAACGGCAAATTTAACAGAGCCGCAGCCCGTTCATTTGGAGCTTGGTC
>JABIPV010000323.1 GCA_018699075.1 Kordiimonadaceae bacterium
AATTAATGAAGCCTTTGCAGTTGTTACCATGGCAGCGATGAAAGATTTGAATATTTCCCATGATAAAGTCAATGTACATGGCGGCGCCTGCGCCCTTGGTCATCCGGTTGGATCATCAGGTTCCCGGATTATGATTACTTTAATTGCGGCGCTCAAAACCCACAATAAAAAACGCGGCATTGCAAGTCTTTGCATTGGTGGTGGTGAAGCAACCGCTGTCGCCGTGGAACTTTTTTAATAAATCTTAAAATTAAACGCAGGTAATTCACCGCTGATACGTATTATGTTATATCAGCGGTGATTGTCTGTAGCTCCCTCTCGATCTGCTACTTTTCCCCCTTCACAATTACCGCTGATTACCTCATTTTAAAAATTCTTCTTCTAATTTTGGGCATATTAGTTATGTTATAATTTAGGCCCCATATAATAATTAACCTAACTATTAGATGAGAATAAAATTTCTATTTCAGCGAAAAATATAAAAAAGCAGTTGGATAAAATCCTAAAATGCACTTTATTTGAAAATAAAAACCGCCCCCAGCGTTTTCTTTCATATGTGGTAAATGAAACAATTGCAAATCGCGGGTCGCTTATTAAAGGCTTTACAATTGGCTTAGAAGTTTTTGATAAAGATGAAACATTTGATCCACAAACAGACGCCATCGTCCGGGTTGAAGCAGGCAGGTTACGACGCCTGATAGCACATTATTATATGGATGAAGGCTTAAACGACCCAATATTAATAAGTCTACCCAAAGGTACCTATCAACCAAATTTTAGTAAGAACACAGTCACCGAAAAAAACCATATTGATCCCATTATAAATGCCGCCGCCGCGCCGCCAACCGGCCCAGCCATTGCTGTTCTTCCATTCGAATTTATTGGCGAAGATAAAAATATGGCAATCTTTGCAGATGGCATTACCGAAGAAATCATCAGCCAGCTGAGCATGAGTCCCAGCCTTTATGTTATAAGTCGAAAGGTAACTTCCCTTTATAAAGGCCAAACAATTGATATACGTGAATTATCGAAAAAGCTAGAAACTCACTATGTTTTAGAAGGCAGCATCCGTCAAGCAGGCGAAAATGTCCGTGTTAGTGCACAGCTCTTAAATGGTACCAATGGCACGATCGTCTGGACCGAAAAATTTGACCATATTTTAACACCAGATAACATCATCACTGTCCAAGATGAAATTGCCCAAAAAGTAAGTGCGACCATCGGCGATGCCTATGGTACGATTATGCGCAGAAGTGCCATAGATATGAAACGTAGCAGCACTGATTTCATGGAAGCTTATAAAAGTATGCTTCTGTTTCATGATTATTTATTTGAACTTTCTCAGAGCACACATTTAATAGCTCGAGAAAGTTTGGAAAAAGCGATTAAAATTGATCCCCATTATGCGGACGCATGGGCAGGACTTGCGTTTCTTTCCCTTGATGAATACCGTTTTAGTTTTAATATTAAAGATAAGCCAAAGGCCGCATTAAAACGTGCTCAACAGCAGGCAGAAAAATCAATATCCCTCTCTTCACAGTTTTCTATTGCCTGGTATGCGCTCACCATCATCCATTACCATAATGGTGAAATTGATAAATTTCAAAACAACATAAAAATGGGATTAAGCATTGCGCCAAACAGCCCTGCTGTACTTGCGGATAGTGGTGTTTACCTATGTCTGATGGGCGAATTAGAGCTGGGATTATCACTGGTTAAAAAGGCTATAGAACTCAACCCGCAGCATCCGAATTGGTGCCAATTTGCCTATTTTCATAACCATTTCTTAAAAGGTGAATTTGATAAATCAATTGACTTTGTCAGCAGTATTGAAACACCGGATTGGTTTTGGCCCCATGCTTTACAGGCAATTAATTATGCGGAACTTAAAAACGATCAGGCATGCGATGAAGCGCGTTTAAATGTACTGCGGCTTTACCCTGATTTTGCAAAAAATGCGCACGAAGAATGTGCCAAATGGTTTCATAATGACCAAGATATTGATTACTATTTAAAAAGTTTTAAAAAAGCGAAGCTTATTCAATAATCCCACAAGCCGAAAATATCCATGAAGCGCGAAGAGTTGTTTTAGCCACTTTTGCCTTCGTTAAACGCAAAATTTCACTATAATCGTAACAATTGGCAACGGCGAACTCATTGTCGAATATTCTGTCTTTATATAATTCTTCAATATCAGTCGCACCATCATCATATTGCTTTTGTGAAATAGAAAATACGTTACCCATTTCATACATGGATAGCATTCTATCTCTACGTTCTTCTGAACTCAGTGCAACAAACATGGCATTAACAGTAAGTTCATCACCTACAAGCATCACCAGCATCGGCGAGGAAAGCAACCTTTGGTTATTATCCTTGGTGTAAAAATAACTGCCTGAGTAAATGGCCAGAACAAAAGCAACCATACCTAAGACTATATATTTAGATTTAGATTTATTTTCCATAATGGCCTTATACACCCAATATTAATTAACGGTCTATATATTTTACTTTATACTATGCGTAAACATGATATGTATGACAAATAACTGTAAGAATTAAAGTGCATTAAATGAAATATAACGACGTTACAGAAAAACTAAGAACCAAGCCCAAAAAATGGCTTGTTACAGGAGTTGCTGGCTTTATTGGCTCCAACTTATTAGAAACTTTGCTTTTTCTTGATCAAGATGTTGTGGGTTTGGATAATTTTTCCACGGGCCATCAACATAATTTAGATGCGGTGAAAGATATTGTTAGCGATGAACAATGGTCACGATTTAAATTTATTGAAGGCGATATTTGCGAATATGATACTTGTCAGGATGCAGTAAGTGGTATTGATTATGTTTTACATCAGGCCGCATTGGGATCAGTTCCCCGTTCAATAAAAGATCCAATTATTACAAACGCCTCAAATATAACAGGTTTTTTGAATATGTTGACGGCGTCTAAACAAGAAAATGTTGCAAATTTCATTTATGCGGCATCAAGTTCCACGTACGGTGATCATCCAGACCTTCCAAAAGTAGAAGATAAAATCGGTAATCCGTTATCCCCTTATGCGGTGACCAAATATGTTAATGAATTATATGCGGATGTCTTTTTTCGCACCTATAATTTTAAATCTGTTGGTCTGCGTTATTTCAATGTATTTGGCCCTCGCCAAGATCCAGAAGGTGCGTACGCCGCCGTTATTCCGAAATGGGTATCCGCGGTTAAATCAGGTGATACGGTCCTGATAAATGGTGACGGCGAAACCAGCCGTGATTTTTGTTATATCGAAAATGTAGTGCAAATTAACATCTTGGCTGCCACCAGTGATCAATTGCAAAAAAACGAAGTTTTTAATGTTGCCGTCGGTGGGCAAACATCCCTTAATCAATTGATTGTGATCATAAAAGAAAATCTCAGAAAAAACTCATTCACGGATATTAAATATCAAGATTTCAGGAAGGGCGATGTGCGACATTCAAAGGCATCAATTGAAAAAGCTATCAAGCAATTAGGATATGATCCCCAGTACACTATGAATGAAGGATTGAGGAAAATGCTTACTTAAGGCATAATGGCACATGGATCAAAATACAGATAAAATTAATGACGAGATAAAACGAACAAGTGAAATTGAAGAGTTTACAAATGTTCATTTCATTCATCCGGTAAGCAGTTGGCTCGTTCCCCATTTCATAAGGCTGAACATAACCCCCAATATGGTATCTTCCTTCGGTATGGTCTGCGGGTTGCTGGCGGGTGTTAGCTATTATAATTACCAAAATCCTATCTTTGCCATATTGGGTTTTGTCTTAATGCTTATGTGGCATGTGTTTGACGGTGCCGATGGTCAACTGGCCCGTGCCACACAGAATTTTTCTGAAATTGGTAAAGTGATTGATGGTATTTGTGACTATGTCACTTTCATCAGTGTTTATGTTGGCATTTCGCTGGCTTTAAGTTCTATTTATGGAAATAATATTTGGATCATCTCGGTTTTTGCAGGTGTATGCCATGCTTTTCAATCCGGTGCTTATGAATTACAGCGCAGTGAATATGATTATTGGGGCAAAGGCAAACTAAGCGCGGACCTTCCAAGTATTAATGATTTAATCAAAAGCGCAGAAGGTAAATCTCCTGTAAGCCAAATCGCCAACCAGCTTCATATCGGCTATATAAGAATGCAATACGCCTTTAGCGGTGTAGACCGTACATTCAGGCGTTCATTAAAAGAAGTGCTCTTACTTGCTCCTGAAAAAGCTGATGAAATAAGGGCCCTTTATCGTGAACTATATGCCCCTGCTGTAAATAATTGGTCACTGCAATGTGCCAACTATCGTACTTTTGCCATATTTGTAGCGTCAATTAGTGGTGAACCAATATATTACTTCTGGTTCGAAGTCATTGTTCTGAATATTACGTTAGTATTTTTAGTACAAAAACAAAAACTATTGAACAACATATTCACCTTAAGATTAAAAGAAATAATCTAAATTAGGTGATCTTAGGAAAGCATTGTATGCGTCTTAAACCATTTATTATCAGTATCTTATCAGTATTATTATTTTCTGTTAATTCAAGCATGGGCCATGAAATCAATAACATTCGGCCCTTGCTGCTTGAAGAAAAGAATTATACCGAATATTGGGAACAATATTTTTATCTAGACGATGGATCACTGGTTACCAGCCAGTATTTAGTTGCAAATTTTCCATGGCCTGTGGGCAAAGATCACGGCATAATGCTTGGTACATTAGTAACCCCGGACGGTAAACAATATGTCATTAAAAATGGCCGAAAGTTTGGGAATTGGGGGTATAAAGAAGATTCCCTCGACCTATTCATACATACACATCGTTTAACGGGCGACGGAAATAAATTCACCGTTCACTTAGAAAACACAATGGCGACGGCTAATCTTGAACTTACTTCAAATATAGAGCCCTTTAACCATGAAAGTTATTCAAGCAATGATGGTTTTATCGAAACATCTTTTTATGCGCCTTCATTAAATGGAAACGGAAATTGGCAACTTGGCCCAGAAGCAGGTTTTGATCCTCCTGGACCCATTCATAAAGTTACAAAAGCCGAAGGTTTTGGTGTCCATGTTTTAATGACCGATAAGGTTGATAAATTAATCCAAAACTGGACCCGTGTAATAGGAATAGGAACAAGTGAAGAAAAGCCTTTTTTATCGGCGATCATCAGACCGGATGGTACAGAAGACTTTATTTTAAAGCTCATCACTGATAATTCGGTGTCGGATCAATTTAGTAATGTCAAAATTAAATATAAAGACATGAAAAAGGATAATAATGTCGAATATCCAAAAGAAATTGAACTGTCCGCAACCAGTGATAAAGGAACAATATCGGGATCAATAAAATTTAATAAAAAGTTTTCCCATTTTAATTTAAAAGAAGAACTTAATTTCTTTGAGCGTTCTTTTGCAAAATCAAGTCCTTCCGTGATAAATTTTCGCTATTCAGCAGACTATGAACTGGTGTATAAAACGCAAGCAGGTGAAAAAATCCTTAGCGGTAAAGCATTAGGTGAATATACTGATATATCGGCCGCTAAGAAAGCACCTACGAAAAGACGCCGTAACAGAAGATGAACAAATCAAGAAATTAACCCATGCCATTATCTGACGAAAGTGCAGAAGAAAAAGCCGCAATAACGGCCAAAGACAACAAAGATATTGCCAAGGGCGCTGGGGCAAATTTCTTTGGCTTTTTAATAAGGCTTGGCTCGCGTCTTCCTTTTCTGGTTCTTGCTGTTGCACTTTTCGACCTTGAATTATACGGAAGATATGGTTTTACTATAACGACCATTGAAATCTGTGCCGCCTTTGCGACATTCGGTTTCAAACGATCTCTTTTCAAATTCATCCATGATGATGATTATGCGGGAAAATATTCTGTAGAACAGGTGATGATTTCCGCACTGGTTTGGTCGGTTTTTGTCGGTGCAATATTCACAGGTATCGTTATTTTAAGTGCTGAAACTTTATCAATGTGGTTTGATTATCCTGAAATGGTGGATGGTCTTATAACTCTGGCCCCCATAATTATGGTAATCACTGCACTTGACGTTATTCTGGCGGGCACGCGCGCCACCCGTAAAATGCGCTATGAAGTCATCGCCCGAAGTATCGTTGAGCCATATATACTTCTTATTGCCATGCTCGCATTTTATTATTTAGGTTTTAAAGAAACAGGCTTGATACTGGCATATGCAGTCGCTCTAACTCTGGCGTTATGTTATGCGATTTGGGGGTTTTGTAACCTCTATTCTCTAGAAAAAACCCTATCGGCAAGACCAAATTTAAGCCTGATTAAGAATTTAGCTTCTTTTTCAGGACCCACGGCATTTCATGATTTAGCTCTGTTAATTTTCATGAGAATGGATATTTTTGCCGTAAAATTCTTTTTCGCAGAAACCGTCTTAGGCATATATAGTATCGCACAACAATTCGCCACTACCGTCGAAAAAATATACCAAAGTTTCCACCCAATTCTTTCCCCTGTCATGGCCAAAAATTTGGTCGAAAAAGATTTCAAAACCGTTGCCCAGCAAATGACTATGGTATCTCGTTGGATTCTCATGATCCAAGGAATACTTGTTGTTCTTTCTATTTTTTACGGGGAAGCATTATTTACGGTTATTGCCCCTGCAGATACAGAAGCATCTCTGTTAGTTACAGGTGGATTAATTTTGCTATTTCTAATGATAGGTGAAACAATAAATGGCGGCTTTGGCATTGCTGATTTACCAATTATCTATCGCTCGCCTCTTTTTAATCCGATTATTTCCGTACTCATGATACCAGTGTATATGGTTCTTGTTTATCTTTATACTCAGAATTATGACCTTGGTCCTGTTGGTGTAGCTATGGCCCTATGCACGACTTATTTCATTATGAATTTACTGCGTGTACTGATCATCAATAAATTATATGGCATTAACATGTTAAATATAAAGATATTCAAAGTGATTTTTGCTAGTGCCTTTTGTACTGTTATATTCAAATTAGCCACTGCTTATTCTCCCATAAATTTGATCAATGGTTGGGGAGTTGCGGTCGGCATTCCGCTTGTGATTATTCTTTATGGCATTTGCCAAATTCTTTTTGGATTAGAGCGCATTGATAAAGAAAAAATTATGCAAAAGATGAGTTCTAAAAAATAGATAATATTTTCTTTTAAAACTGGCTCAGTATTTGCTAAGTTTCAATTGGAAATTTATTTATAAAGGTATTTTAAGTTGAACGATACAACCCGACCATCCGAAGAAGATAAGAAAAATAAATTAATTGAATACCGCAACAGCATAGATAACATCGATGCTGCCGTGATAAGTATGCTCGCTGAAAGATTTAAAATCACCCAAAAGGTAGGCATTTATAAAGCAAAATACGACTTATCGCCGTCAGATAAAAGCCGAGAAAAATTACAAATTGAAAGATTGCGCAGACTGTCCAAAGAAGCGCAATTGGACCCTGATTTTTCTGAAAAATTTCTGGATTTTATTATTGAAGAAGTCATTCATCACCACAAAAGACTTCGTGGTGATGAATAGAAAAATTTATAACTTACCTTCGTTTACATAAACGATAGCTTTACCAAATGCTGTTGGATCATCGACATCAAGCCATAAACGGCCTTTAATATCAAAAGTACGCGCTTTATTTAGCGCACCGAGCACGTTCATCGCACCGGAAATACTCTCATCGCCTTCTCTAAAACTTTGCTCTAATGCGTCAAACATAGCACTTGTGCAATAAAAAATACCCGTATCAAAAGCATTATAATCCCGGATCACTTTGCCGATATTATCAATTTTCTTAGATGTACAATTAACTCTTGTCACATCTTCAAGATCTATTACTGGATTTTCAATATTATAATCCACACAAAGCGTCACGGTATCTTCGTCATGATCCGACGAGAGAACATCTTTAATAATCTCAGGGTCAAATAGATGATCACACATGGTTAGAATGAAAGGTCCTTCTATGTGATCTTTCGCCGCATAAACGGAAAGACCATTTGGACGTTGCCATTCATCATTTATAATATGACTGATCGTAATGTTTTCCCGATCCGAAAGTTCATCTAAAAATGAACGAACTTTTGTACCGCGAAAACCCGTTACAATATAAAAATCGTCGAGACCACCTGTGCGGGCGTTTAAAATCACCCGCTCCAGAATAGGAATACCGTCAAGCTCAATAAGTGGCTTGCATTCTCCTTTGTCTCTCATTCGACTGCCTTGTCCGGCAGCTACAATTAAGCATTTCACTCTGCAGCACTCGCAGAAGCGATGCGTGAAGCAATAAACTCTTCCGTCATATCGTATGCTTGGTCATCAGTGAATTGCTTTGGTGGATGCTTACAGAAATATGCAGATGCTGCCGTAAGAATGCCACCTTCACCGTTCATAAGCGCAAGCTTACAACAACGGATCATATCGATCGCCACACCCGCTGAATTCGGGCTATCTTCAACACTAAGACGCATTTCAAGGTTCATTGGAACACCGCCGAATAGATCGCCTTCCATGCGTAGGAAACATACTTTGTTATCATTCTGCCACGGAATATAATCACTTGGACCAACATGAATATTATCATCATCAAGACGCGTTCCTGCTACTGACTGTACAGCTTCGGTTTTTGAAATTTTCTTAGACTTCAAACGATCCGCATTTTTCATATTTAGAAAGTCAGTGTTGCCACCAGTGTTAAGCTGATAAGTACGCTCCAACACAACACCACGTTTTGCAAAAAGGTCAGTAAGTGTTCTATGTGTAATCGTTGCACCAAGTTGGGCTTTAATATCGTCACCGATGATAGGAAGATTAGCTTTTTCAAACTTTTCTGCCCATTCTGGGTTGCTGGCGATAAATACAGGCATGTTATTAATAAAACCAATACCAGCTTCAAGAGCACATTCAGCGTAAAATTTCGCGGCTTCTTCTGAACCAACAGGCATATAGTTGGTAAGAATTTCAGCACCACTTTCTTTTAATTCACGAACGATATCTTCTTTTGATGCAGACGCCGTTCCATCAAGAACGAATGTACGGCTATCATCAAATTCAGCCATATGCGGTGAAACACCGTCTAGGATGTTACCCATTTTAACAATGGTTCCGCTTTTGGGAAGATCACTGAGAAATACTGTTGTACAGTTTGGTTTTTCAAAAATAGCCTCGTTTACGTCTTTACCAACTTTACGGCTATCCACATCAAACGCCGCCACAACGTCAATATCACATGGACGGTAACCGGCCACTTGCCAATGCATCAAACCAGGGACGATTTTATCTTGGCCCGCACGTTCAGGCGTATAGTAATAGATCCCTTGGATTAATGAACTTGCGCAGTTACCAATACCAGCTATGGCAATTTTAATTTTCGACATGTTTTTATACCTTTGTCTAATTCTTATTTTAAATATCACCTTCTCTTTCAAAAAGGCCCACTTTTCCAAGCGCTTTATAATCTATTTCATATAAAGATGCCAAGCATTTAACTGTTACATGAAACCCCATTAAAGTAATTGTGTTAATTCAACCTTGGAACTGAGCTAATTTTGCTTTATAGCAGGGGTGGAATTATTACAAAACAACCACAAAACGGAGTGTTTAATGCCTCAAAACCTTAATAAATTCACCAAATCTGCCGCACTATTTGCCGCAGTATTGATCACTGCATCATGCGGTGAAACAGCCCCTGAACAAGAAAATGTTCAAGATACCAACGAAATGGAGCAACAAGTGACAACAGAGAATAGTTTCTTAGAAGAAAACGCAACCAAAGAAGGCGTATCAGTAACAGATAGCGGACTTCAGTATAAAGTTTTGCTTGAAGGTACAGGCAAAAGCCCCGCCGCCACAGACAGAGTGACCGTTCATTATGAAGGCACCCTTACAGACGGCACAGTATTTGACAGTTCATACGATCGCGGACAACCGATTGATTTTGGTCTAAATCAAGTAATTCGTGGTTGGACAGAAGGCGTTCAGCTTATGAAAGAAGGCGCAAAATATAAATTCTTTATCCCTTCAGAACTTGCTTATGGTCCACGCGGTGCAGGCGCATTAATTGGTCCAAATTCTGATCTTATTTTCACCGTGGAACTCATTCGCGTAAATTAAACTTAGAACTATAAATGATAGAAAAAGGAGCCTTTTGGGCTCCTTTTTTTGTATCTTAGACTGAGATATTAATTTTCCATGGCAAATAATATTACACTTTGATTCCGGCAATCAGAGAATAAAAGAGCTTATATTAAAGTAAATATTCTGACAAAATGAAAATCCGCAAATGTCTGCTTTCGGTCATAAGCGGGTACTTAGAAGGGACTGTATTTATCGAAAATCACGATTACCGCAACTGCCACGTTCGATCAAGAGCACACGTTCGTTGACCTTTGTTAGTTGCTTGGTAGAATACATCAGTAACCAATTAAAACGGAAAAATTTATGAACTTTGACTTAACCCTATCTGACCTAATTCATATCTTGATCTTGCAACTTAACATTTGAGGAAAAAATCATAAAATGACTCTGTTAATTACATATTTATTGTTAGCCCTAATTGTTTCTAGCTTTTGTTCAATATCTGAAGCGGTTTTGCTATCTGTTCGCCCGTCTTATGTCGCTACTTTAAAAAATAAAGGCAATAAATCTGCGTTGATTTTACAAAAATTGACAGATAACCTTGACCGTCCACTGGCTGCAATTTTAACAGCCAATACAATTGCGCACACGGTTGGTGCTGCAGGTGTCGGCGCACAATCATCCCTGTTGTTTGGAAATCAATATTTAGGGCTAACGTCTGCTATTTTGACCCTTCTTATTCTCGTATTATCTGAAATTATACCAAAGACGTTGGGTGCTAATTATTGGAAGCAACTTGCACCCATTTTTGCAATACTGATTGACTGGTTAACAAGACTATTGGCACCGTTTGTATGGATGTCAGAGAAACTGACCCGTCTGATTTTACGCTCGAGCGCAGATGCCACTACTTTCAGCCGTGCTGAGATAAAAGCAATGGCGGAAATTGGTACCGAAGAAGGCTTGCTGCAGCCGAAAGAACTTAAAATTGTTAAGAATTTAATGAATATCAGCAAATTATCGGTGCGGACAATCATGACTCCGCGGTCCGCGATTTTTGCGCAGGCTGCGACAATGACGGTGCAGGAATTCTTCTTGAAGCATGACGACAAACCCTTCTCTCGTATACCGCTTTATGACAAATTTCGCGATGATATGAACGGCTATGTGTTAAAAACAGACCTGCTTATCGCACAGGCCAAAGATCAGTTTGATAAGCCCCTGTCAGAGTTTCGACGAAAGGTTTTAATGGTTTTAGATAATCGTAACACGTCTGATGTTTTTGATTTACTGATGCACGAGAAAAGTCATATGGCCTTGGTGGTAGATGAATTTGGAACAATTCAGGGCCTTATTACGCAGGAAGATATTGTCGAGACGTTAATTGGATTAGAGATTACCGATGAAACTGACAGGGTAGAAGATATGCAAACCCTTGCACATCAACGATGGCGAGACCGAATGGAAATAATGGGCTTAGATCCCGACATCATCAGTAAAGATGACAAATAAATGTCTGCGTTGAGGTTGATGCATAAGTTATTAAAATTCAAAACTATCTGTAGCATTTGGCTCGCCAGAAACTCAGTGGGAGAGCAGCCTGTTTTTGTTACGTAAACGACTGTCCTCTTTAGGCTAAAACCCGTTGTTCGTAGCACGGTATTAAAAACGGTCATTCACGTATTTTAAACTAAAACGACCCCGGGGGGATATGCATGAAAGTGAGGGGAAAGGGGGATGTTCACACAAATAACCGGGGCCGCTTATTACTTTTACTAAGGGGGTAATATACTTTAATTAACCTTGATCGTTGACGATCTTCCAGTTTCCATCTGGTTGGCGACAAGCTTTACCGTAAGCTTGCTCTGTTTCACCACCGATGGTCACAGTTTGCTGATATTCTCTACAATATTGACCTTCACGATTTTGCGTTGCCGCTTGGGGAACATAGCTTCCTGAATTGCCTGTATCTGGATTATACCAAGAAGATGTTTGACCTGTTGGATATGATTCCAATGCAACATTTTGCGCATGATACATTTTAAGTTCATCGGCTTCATCCAGTTGCCGTCCAATGCTACTACCAATTGCCGCACCAGCGAATGTACCAAGAGCAACGCCAAACATTTGACCATCATGGCTATCGCCACCAATTGCTGATCCGATGAGCGCGCCACCAATAGCACCTGCGAATGTACCAAAACCTTGTTTAGATCCCTGCTCACATGCTGATAAACTAAACACACATAAAATTATGACTGTAATCTTTTTCATTTTGAACTCCTCACTTTTATTTTCATGAGTTAAGACTAACAAATATTATATGAATGAATGCTGAATATGAGGTTCAGGTAAGGGAAAGATCAAAAGCAAAATTTAGACCGCGGGCAAAACAAGAGTAGCTGTTAAACCGGGATTTTTTTGGCATTTTTCGTTATCTTCAAGCTTTATTTTACCGCCATAAAGATCACTTAAATCTTTAACAATTGACAAGCCTAGACCTGACCCTGGTGTTTTCTCATCAAGCCTTTGACCACGGGCGAATACAGCTTCACGTGCTTTTTTATCAATACCCGGACCATCATCAGAAATTTCAATCAAAAGAAGGTTACCGTCACGTTTACAGTCAATCGACACTTTCGCGTTTGCCCATTTGGCAGCATTTTCCATTAGATTACCGGCCATCTCTTCAAAATCATTAACTTCACCTTTAAAGATTAGTTTTTCTTCTGTGGTTTGGGCATTTACCGTGATGACTTTACCTTCATATATTTTATTAAGCGCACGGGTAATATTGTGCAATGAAGGCATAATCGGGCTATGGCTGCTAATGGTTTTAATATTTGCAGAAACCCGTGCTCTTTTTAAATAATGATCGACATATTTATGCATATTTTCTGTTTGTCGAGAAACCGTATTGGATAATTGACTATTGTCATTTCCCGCGCTCATTCTTGCTTCGTTTCTTAGCACGGCTATTGGGGTTTTTAAAGCATGGGCAAGATTGCCCACCTGGGTTCGTGAGCGTTCGACAATTTCATTATTATGATCAAGAAGCGCATTTAGCTCATCCGCGAGAGGCTGAATTTCTTTTGGAAAATCTGTCGGTAAATATTCTTCTTCACCACTACGTACTTTACCAAGCGATTCTTTAATATGAGCGAGCGGCCTTAAACCCAAGAAAACCTGCAAGAGTGAAGCGGCAACAAGTCCAAGCCCCAAAGCACTTAAAGCAATCAACAATATATTATCAAATCTATCAGCCTGTGCATCAAGTTCTGACGTATCAATTGCTACGCTATAACGATATACCACATCGCTACCAAGAATGGTTACATCACGTTCTACTAATCTTAAAACCTGATCTTCAGGGCCTGTTGATTGGCGAAAAGATGTTGATTGAACCTGATTTGAAAAATCCACATCCAAATTAATATCCCAAAGTGACCGAGACCGTAAGGGACTAAAACCATCTGCTGCTATTTGCCAATACCACCCTGAATATGGTTGATCAAATCGCGGATCGACCATCGGACGATATAAACTAACCGATGATGCATCATCATCCGAACTAGCACCTATTAAATTTTCAAGTAAACTATTTAAACGCTCATCGAAATTCTGTTCTAGAGTATCATGAAAAATCAAGGATAATAAATATCCTCCGAGCACTAAAGCCAGAGCAGTCCATACCACAGATATGGCGACCAATCGGACCCATAATGGCCTTTTACCAACATTTTCTTCTAGATCATGTTTCTTCGGCGACAAGCTGGTACCCCAGTCCTCTTATGGTTTTAATGACATCAATACCGATTTTTTTGCGTACTCTCGTGACAAAAACTTCAATGGTATTTGAATCTCTATCAAAATCCTGATCATAAATATGTTCTGTAAGTTCTGTTCTAGAAATAACTTTATCCGGATGATGCATCATATAAGAAAGCAATTTATATTCTTGCGCCGTTAATTTAATTGGCATCCCGTCAACAGTTACTTTGGAAGATACGCTGTTTAATGTAAGCCCTTTTATTGAAAGTTCCGCTGAGCTTTGCCCCGCTGAACGGCGAATTAAGGCTCGAATTCGCGCCAGCACTTCTTCGATTTGAAATGGTTTTGGTACATAATCATCTGCGCCGGCATCAAGTCCAGAAACTTTTTCCGACCATCCATCACGTGCGGTTAATATGAGTACCGGCGTCGCAATGCCACTCTCACGCCATTTACGCAGGATACTTAACCCATCCATAATAGGAAGTCCTAAATCAAGAATAATGGCATCGTAACTTTCCGTTTCCCCCAGAAAATGTGCATCTTCACCATTTAGTGAAGCATCCACCGCATATCCAGCATCTTCAAGAAATGCCTTTAATTGTCTTGATAAATCCGGGTCATCTTCCGCTAACAATAATCTCATGAAATTTTAACCTTTAACGTCAACAATTTTCGCACTTTTAGCATCTACTTTAACAGAAAGAAGTTTACCAGATTTTGTGAGCACACGCACATCATATAAATAATTTATTCCTTCTCTTTTAGGAACAAGAAGGCGAACATCAACAATCTCGCCGGGATGCGCCTTTCTTACCGCTTTACGGATAACAGAAAGTGATAAAATATTTCCAGAACGCACCGCATCACGGGCTTGATCATGTCTAAAGAATTGGTCAGGTACTCTTAATCTACCTTGAGAAGGCGGAATAATTGAATTTTGAATAGACCCAGGCCCCAACGTTCTCGGTTGTGGCGGCGTAATGTACCTCGGTGTTTGAGCATAACTCACACCAAATGTCATTACAAAACATGCCAGTAGCATGAATATGTGCAAAGTGATTCTATTCATGCTCGAATATTAGCTTTCGTCGGCTTAATATAAGATGAATAAACTTGTAATGTACTTTTAGCAATAAAAGGGGAAATATATCAAAACAGTCCCTTAAACCCCTAACCTTTCCTGAATAGCCGTATTGGTTGTGGTATAGCCTGTCGCCATTTTCCGGTCTGGAAAAGCATATTGAAAAGCAGCATGACACATAACAGCGGCTTCATAAAATCCTGTAAGAATGAGCTTTAATTTACTCGGATAAGTGCAAACATCGCCTATCGCATAAATTCCCTGAGTATCCGTTGCGAAGGTTTCTGTATTCACTTCCACATGTTTTTTGTCAAGATTAAGTCCCCATTCTGCAATCGGGCCTAGGCTGATTTTAAGCCCCATAAAAGGAAGCATATAATCACAATCGATTTCAACAAAATCACCATCTGTTGTTTCTACCCCAACACTTGTAAGCTGTCCTTCAGGGCCATTTAAGGCTTTTACATTGCCCATAACAAAATCCACGCGCCCATCTGCAACAAGTTTCTTAAATTGCGCTTCACTATCAGGCGATGATCTGAATCCTTCCCGGCGATGAACAAGGGTAATTTTTTTAGCAAGCGGTTCTAACCCCATCACCCAATCAAGCGCGCTATCTCCGCCGCCGACAATGACTAATTCCTTATCTTTATATTTATTCATTTTATAAACGGCATAATCTATAGATTTTTCTTCATAAACCTCTAAATCTGGGTATTTCGGTTTTTTGGGAACAAAGCTGCCCGCTCCAGCTGCGACAACGACGATGGGTGCTTCAATTACTTCGCCTTGGCTAGTTGTCATCTGCCAATTATTATTAGCCAATTTTTTCATCTTTTGTGCTTGTTGATTAAAATGAAAAACAGGATCAAACGGGCTAATTTGCTTTAATAAATCATCGATAAGTTCTTGGCCTGTGACTTTTGGCCGGGCGGGTATATCATAAATTGGTTTTTCGGGATAAAGTTCGGTACATTGTCCACCCGGCCTGTCAAGGTTATCAATTAAATGACATTTAAGACCGAGCAGCCCTGCTTCAAATACAGCAAATAAGCCAACTGGCCCTGCCCCAACAATAATCATATCGGTTTCTATTGATTGTTCACTCATTACAAACTCCCCTATTCAATTATTAAAAAAATGGATCACTGGTACAAGATATTTAAAAAATATATTATCGGCAAAATTATTTATTTTATAGTATTAAAAACTCTAACACATTTTTTACTGGAATAAATTGAATTTTTTCTAGAAATTAAAAACTATAAGAATTTTTTACTCACTTTGTGAAGCTATATAAATGAAAGGTCTTTTTCTATTTACTATTTCCCACTCCTATATTCGAATCAGGATTTGGTAAGTTGATTTCTAATACCTTCCTTTTCCTTCCGTTTGGACTAACCTTCTCTGGCGTTGATTTCCTTTTTGGTTCTAACCGTGAATTAAAACTAAGCGAAACGATGCTGTTCATTGGTTGGATAATATTATATATAAGCGCTATCGCAATACGCGCATGGGCAATGAGCTTTAACATTTCATCTTTGTTAAAGTTCAACAAAGCAATAGGTAAAATCCCAGGAAGTGAATACCCAAAAAATGAATACCCAAAAATAAATAAGACAGGTAAAAAGCTATGGAAATAAACTCATTTCAAGAATTTTGGAACATCGTCCTTGATGTATGGCAGAACGGCCTTTACGGCGTAGATATCGGTCATATACTTGCGGCAGTTTTCACCTTTTTCTTCTTCATGTTAATCCGCCACATGTTTAGCCGATTTGTCATTGGCCGCTTAAAAAAAATCGTTGGCCGAACGGAAAATGATATTGATGATGAAGTGATTAAGGCAATAGAAGGGCCCCTTAATTTCGTACCCATTGTGATTGGTGTTTTTTTTGCCACTGAACTTTTGAACCTAACGGATAATATGGCGGTTGGTGCTTATAACCTAAACCGTTCTCTGATCACTTTTAATATTTTCTGGATTTTTTACAAAACCATTGGCCCTATCAGCCTTACTTTTGGCAAATTAAAAGACATTTTCTCCACAAGCATGATCAACTGGCTGATTAAAGCCATGCACGGTTTATTTATCTTTTTGGGTCTCGCGTCTATTTTGGAAATTTGGGGCATACAAGTGGCGCCGCTGATCGCTGGCCTCGGCCTGTTTGGTGTTGCTGTTGCCCTTGGTGCGCAGGATATGTTTAAAAACCTTATATCCGGTATATTCATTCTTGCCGAAAAACGCTTCCATCCCGGCGACTGGATTAAAATTGACGGTGTAGTGGAAGGTACCGTTGATGAAATCGGCTTTCGTACAACAACTATTATCCGTTTTGATAAAGCCCCCGTTTACGTGCCAAATTCAAAGCTTTCCGATAACGCCACCACTAACTTTTCCCGCATGAGCCACCGCCGTATATATTGGAAAATTGGCCTTGTTTACGATACATCCATTGACCAATTAAAATCCATCCGTGCCGAGATTGAAGACTATATCATGCAAAGCGATGAATTTGCCCACCCGCCAGAAGTGGCCACCTTTGTACGCATCGATAGCTTTAATGATAGCTCAATTGATCTCATGCTCTATTGCTTTACCAAAACAACGGACTGGGGTCTGTGGCTTGAAATCAAAGAACGCTTCGCCCTGGAAATCAAAGCCATCGTCGCGAGGAACAACAGCGGCTTCGCCTTCCCAAGTCAATCAATCTACATCGAAAACATCCCGCAATCGGTACAAGAAAAAATAGAAAATTTTCCCGTAGATTAATGTCCGTTTTCGCACACTAGTGATTGCTATTTTCTGGTACACGCCTGCATATAATATACATGGTCTAAATCCATAACAAAAATTGGGGAGTTATTATGTTATTTGGAAATTATATTACTTCTGCATAGCGCAATATCCTTCGTCACAAGTTTTTTCGATAATCAATATCTTTGGTATCTCTATTGGATTAGCCGCAGTAATGCTAATCGCTTGGGCAACGGTTGCAGGTAATTCATATGCCGTGGCACGGACCAACCCTATTAAAGCGCTTAGGTACGAATGAGGCTAATCACTCGTCTTCAAATTCTTGAAAAGTGTCTTGGAACTGGATAGGCTTTCCCGTAACACCTTGTTTGATTTCGCCTTGCCACATGGCGGTCTCACCTCGGATCATGGTTCCGGTGACTTGGCCTTTATATGTGTTTCCGGCGTTTAGGTCCCAACCGCAGTTTGTTTCTACGTCTTCGTCTGCTAAAGTCCATTCTTTTGTCAAATCGATAAATGTAAGGTCGGCGTCGTAACCTACGGCAATACGCCCTTTTCGGGCGATGTTGAATGTTCTGGCGGGGCCTGCGCTGGTGAGGTCAGTGAGAGCTTGCAATGAAAGCGTGCATTCATTTACCTGTGTAAGCATTTGCGGCAGCATTGTTTGGATGCTCGGACAACCTGAGGGGCTATGGGGGTAATCCTGATCTTTGAGCTCAATAGCTTGCGGATTATGTTGTGACGCCAGCACGTCTATAATACCGTTGTTAAGCGCTTTCCAGAGGCCAATGCGGTTGTTTTCTGTGCCGATCGGTGGGTCAATTTGTGCGTAAGTCAAATATTTATCATAACAATCTGGCGCGCTTAAAAATAAATGGTGGGGACTGACGGCGGCAGTGGCGATGTCTTTATTGGCGGCGATCATGGCCATTTCTTTTTCACCGGCAATATGCTGAACATGAACCGGGCGCCCCGCTCCGCGCGCTATGGCCAGAATACGCCGCATTGCATCAAGTCCGACCCTCTCATCCCGCCAAAGGGAATGACTGTTGACGTTGCCTTTTTCAAGGTTTGAACGACGCTCGTCTAAGCGCATTTGATCTTCTGCGTGAACCACAACACGGCGGCGACCATTTTTCAATACCTTAAGCAATTTGCGATCATCCGCAATCACATCCAGATCATTCGACGCCGCCATGGAAAGATGAATAGCGGCACAGCCTTCTTCTTGTTCCAAATCATGAAGTTTTGAAATATTACCCAAAGTCGCAGGCGTATAAAAAGCATGATCACAGGGGATTTCAGTTTCGATTTTTCCAACACTAAATAACGACGTTACGCCGCCTTTAATCGCGGCTCTATAATCTGGCACACCGTCTGAACCAATATGAAATTCCGTATCAATCACACCCGGCAATATATGAAGACCCGTCGCATCAATACTTGTCTTGGCATTAATTTCATCAAAGTGGCCGAGGGCAACAATAATTCCGTCTCGTACCGCGATATCCGTTAGCCCCGTCCCTTGGTGAGAAACACATGTTGCGCCGCGAATTATTAAATCTATCGTCAATAAAAATTCCTGTTTATAATCGTTCTATTTGTCTATTCACTACCTTAAATTAATGCTAACTTATAGCAATATTTATAAGAGTAACCATAAATGACACAATCCTACGAAATTCAAAATGATCGCGCTGTGATTACCTTAAAAGGTCCGGAGCGTAAAAGCCTGCTACAAGGTATCATTACCAATAATGTCAATCACCTTAAAGAAGGTGTTGGTGTTTATTCAGCATTACTGACACCTCAAGGAAAGTTTTTATTTGATTTCTTCCTGCTTGAAAAAAATGAAGTGATTTACCTCGACTGTGAAAAGGAGACTATGGCGCAGTTATTTGGCAAACTTATGATGTATCGGTTAAGATCAAATGTTGAAATAACTGACCAAAGTGAAAAATATAAAATTATTACGTCTGTGGAACAATTACCAAATTTTGATTTATCCTATGAGGACCCCCGTAATTCTAACATGGGCTACCGCGCTATTACAGAAGACATCCCACTGCATCTTGCAAATAAAGGATACCAAGCACGACGTATTGCGCTTGGAATACCCGAAGGGTCCCAAGATTTCATTGTTGATAAAGGCACCATTTTAGAAGGTCATTTTGAACAACTCAACGGCGTTGATTTTGAAAAAGGCTGCTATGTAGGCCAAGAAGTTACTGCCAGGATGAAATACCGAGGCAAGGTCAAAAAAGCCATGCTCCCCGTTACTCTATCTGGCGTAGCACCTGAATTAGGAACGGATATACTGAATGAAAAAGGCAATAAAATTGGTAACTTAAGATCAAGTTGCGACAAATATGCCATAGCCCTTTTTCGATTAAAAGATGTGACATTTGGTCAACAATATACATGTGGAGATATAACGGTCACACCTTTTAAGCCCGACTGGTTAGAAGGATTGGATGATGACTGATAAAAGCCGCTGCGATTGGTGTGGCACTGATCCTATTTACACGAAATATCATGATACGGAGTGGGGCGTTCCTGTTTATGATAGCCGGGCGTTATTTGAAAAATTAATATTAGATGGCTTTCAAGCAGGACTTTCATGGATCACAATTTTAAAACGCCGAGACACTTTCATTACCGCCTTTGATGGCTTTGATCCAACAATGATTGCCCAATATGGTGATGATGATGTTGAGCGCTTAATGAATGATAAAGGCATAATTCGAAACCGACTTAAAATTAACGCCACCATTAAAAATGCCAAAATCTATCTTGAAATGGAA
>JABIPV010000282.1 GCA_018699075.1 Kordiimonadaceae bacterium
ATAAAAATGTTTCAGATTTTGTGAAATTGAATGCGACAAGCTATGGTTTTATGGGCTTATTACACGACAATAATTATATTCCGCAAATTGTTAAAGGTAAATTTTCAATCTTGGATGAACTTGAAAATACATATCACACTGTTATTGAAATGGTTGAAGACAATGTTGTTGACTATAGCTTCATGAATTTACTTAATGATAAAGGTTATGTGCAAGTGAATGGAACTTACCAACTCGTAGCAGCTAACGATAATTTCATCGTAAAGAAAGCAGCTTAGTATTTAATTCTATAAATAAACAAAATTTAAGCGGTTCCGCTGGATAATAATGAATGTTATCCACCGGGGCCGTTATTATTTATTAAATAGAATAAAAAAGGTATATATCATATACTTCTATGATCAACGTCAGATATTCGATAGTTATATATAAACGTAATTTATTGATGTTCTAATAAGAATTTCTTTATTTGAATAATTATAATTTGCAACGTAACCATAGCTTTCTATGGATTTTAGTTCTATAACGCTTATTGAGTATTATATCATAACTGAAAACAGGAAGACGAATAAATGACTATTAAAAACACACTACTTACAACTGGCGTATCTATTATCGCTGTATTGAGCCTTTCATCATGTGGTGATAGCGGTGATAGTGGATCAAATGCTGCATCTGAAGCTGCATCTGCTACTGCTGAGAGTTCATCATCAAGCATGGATTCTGCCACTACGCAAGCTGGTGACATGACTGACGCTGCTATGGAAAAAGCAGATGAAATGGTCGACGACGCAAAAGAAAAAGCTGGCGAAATGATGGATGATGCACAAGATAAAGCAGCAGACATGGTTGAAGAAGCGAAAGAAGAAGGCGCAGATATGATGGATGCTGCTAAAGAAAAAGCCGCTGGAATTGATATCACACCACCTCAATAAATAATTGATACGGGTGTAATTTTTATATAAATTACACCCGTAATAAATAATGAAATATTTAAAAATTAGAATAACTGCTTCTTACCCAAAGCAGACAATAAAACAGCTATGTTTGTTTCTTAAACTTTGCGAAAATACTAAAGAGAAGCCAATTTGGAAACTGCTTTTTAATGTTTTCATTGCCACTTAGTTTAATTCGACCGCTTGTAAGTTCTGTTTTAAGGGGACGAATGCCACGCCATACTTCAGCCAAGGTCTTTATTTCTGTTTTAACAATTAGATCGCTTTCAAAGCCTGGCGGTTTTACACAAACATCCACGCTATCTTCTTCACAAACTAGCCAG
The DNA here is from genome assembly GCA_018699075.1 of Kordiimonadaceae bacterium. Lineage (GTDB taxonomy): Bacteria > Pseudomonadota > Alphaproteobacteria > Sphingomonadales > Emcibacteraceae > Pseudemcibacter. Next base: position 1,280 of record JABIPV010000282.1, read on the forward strand.
AAAAACCTTTGGGTTTTTGGAGCGTCGGAAAATTCTATTTCCAAAACGGTTCTACCCGCTGGCATCTGACTGGTATCAATTCGTCTGTGCATTGCCCAAACCAACCAACCAGGGTCAAGATCCTCTGGTGTTATATCTCTAGCCCATATTTGACCCCATTCACCAATTGCCCCTAAAACTATTTTTAATTCTCTACCTGCATCCGTAAGTAAATACTCATCACCAGCCCCGTTATCTAAAGGTTTTTTTATTAATGCTCCCGCGAGCTCTAGCTGATCAAGTCGCTGTTTAAGTAGAGTTCCAGAAATTCTAGGAACACCACGGCGAATATCATTAAACCTTCTGCTACCTGCATTAAGTTCTCTAACAATAAGTAACATCCATTTTTGTGTGAGGACTTCTGAGGCGAGAGCTATAGGGCAAAACTGACCAAAGGCAGACATATTGAGTTCTCCGTATTGTTTAGGTGTCTTCTAGTCAACCTTAGTTGCTCAATGAAATCAAGTCCAGATTATTGACTTGATCGGAAGACCTCTACGACTAATCTGAGTTTAACGGATTTAGACTTTAAACAAAAAATACCTTAAAAGGAGATCGTAAAGTGACTTTAAATTTAACACGCAGAAATGTTTTAATAGCAGGAGCAGCAGCAATGGCAACATCGACAACAATGGCAAAAGCACAAGAAATTCCGAGTAAAACGCGTGTTACTCTTGGACAAGGAAAATCTATACCATTTGATAGAGACAGGTTTGTTGAAGATTGCATTAAAGCTCACATGGAAACGGATGCGAGATCAGCGGTCAGGGAAGTGTTGGCAAGGGCTGTATCAGATCATAGCGCTGTTTTAAACGGTCTGGGAGACCCATCAAAGGCAGGTTTAGATGTACTCTTAAGTTCTCCAACTCTAACTATCTTCGCTGCAGCATGGACCCCTCAAATGAATTTGCTACCTCATGATCATGAAATGTGGGCCTTGATTGGTATATATACAGGAAGGGAAGATAATATTTTATGGCGTCAAGGTGAGTACGGGATTGAGGCGTGCGCCGCAAATTGTCTATTTGAAGGGGATGTTGCTACATTGGAAGCTGATGCTATTCATTCTGTAACCAACCCGCTTCTTCGCTTCACGGGTGGTATTCATATATATGGTGGTGATTTCTTCGGAACATCCCGGCATCAATGGGACCCTGAGACGCTAAAAGTTGAACCATCAGATGGTGATGTTATCCGTGCAATGTTTGCGCGTGAAAATGAACGTTACAGTAAAGTTTGCATATAACAAATTGTAAGCATGCGTATGAAACGTTTATGTCTATAATTTAATCTCGCTAATCTTATTTTATGAATCTCAAAAATAACTAAATTTATCTTTTTTAAGAGAAGTTAGGGATTACATTTAAATGCGATTGCGCACGTTTTATTTTCGATTTTTCATTTTTTTTGCGATAAGCCGTATTTATTTTGCGGCAGGCCGCATCCCGCGCTATTGCTTGTGTTATGAGGGCTGGGTATATTTAATCCATGGAAACGATGAACGGCTCCACAGAAATTTAAATAAAATTAAACGAAACAAAACGAATTTTAATTCAGCAGATTTAAGGATAGATCAATGACTACATTATTAACAACATATAGCTTCATGGATCTGTTGAAGGATTATAATTATGTCCCAGAAACAGACCATAGTAAAAACGTATTTTTAACAAAAGTTCAAGGTGCTTTTAACCGCGCAACGAATTACTTAAAGCTAACGTCAACTGGTTATGATTTCATGGATTTACTAAAAGACAATGGTTATGTTCCAGAAATTATTGAAGATGAAACTTCAATCGCCCTTGAGATCGAAAACACATATCATAATATCGTTAAAATGGTTGAGATTGAGATTGCAGAATATGACTTCATGGATTTACTACGTGATAAAGGTTATGTGCCAACAGATGCACCTTATCCGCTCGTCGCCGCTAATGATAATGATATCAGCGACAAAAAAGCAGCTTAAAAAAATCTAAATTTGGTGTATAAGCCGGCAGTTGATGTTTCAACTGCCGGCTTTTTTATGTGAAAAGATCAAACGCCGCCAGGGTATTTCGGAGCGATGCTTGCGCTATAAGCTTCAAGGTCATGATGCGCTGCATCAAGGTCTGCTTGTATTTGAGGGATGCTTGCTTGAATACGGCCACGGTCTTCTGCCATATTTTTTAATTCAAGTGCATAATCAATGCGTTCTTGGTTGGTCATCTGCGCAGTAGCTAAAGTGAGGGTGTTATCTATAATTAATTGCTCTAAGGCATCAACATCTACATGGGCGGTGGCGAGGGTATCTTCTAACTGGTTCAGATAAATTCTTCTATCACGCAGGCCACTGCCATCCTGATAAGCGACAAGAAAGACTTCTTCAAGTTCCGGGGGACAGACATATTCGTAGCGTACACCACGCGAACCAAGGTCAAAACCACGCCGTGGCCGACAAAAAGTCTGTAGTCCGTCACTGCGGCCCAACAAATATTGATTTAAATCTGGTGCAACGCCATGTTCTGCACACGCTTCACCACGTTTGGAAAGCCATTGTTCACCGCGTCCTAGGCTACCGTCTTCATAACCAATGGTTCGCCAATCAGCGATCAGGCATTGATCTTTATTCATTGTCGTCGCACAGGCAGACAATAATAATAATGCGGGCAGGATAAGCCATAAACTATTCTTCATTAAATTCTCCATTTCGATGACACTATCGCAGAGAGGAGTTAAAAGAGAGTAAAATAATATTAGAAATATCAGTTTATTAAACTTGAAGATTTATGGGTATTTTTAGTCAAATTAGCCATTATTGCGACAAAGCGTATTTTTTTGCGATGAAGGGGCGCAGGGAGTTCTTGTACCCAGACGTATTATGACTATCTGGAATATATGGACGTGATGATCACGCCAGCAGACTTAAAAAATAATACTAATAGGATGAAAAAATGACTACTCTAATTAACACATATAGCTTTATGGACCTTTTAAAAGATAAGCGTTATGTACCGGAAATTGATCACAGTAACACTCAAATTATGCTCGAGATAGAAAATGCTTTTCAGGCAATTTCTGATTTCGTTAACTTTGATGAGGCTGATAATGATTTCATGGATCTTCTAAATGATAAAGGATATGTTCCAGCCGCAAATGACTTCCTACTTGTCGCCGCAAATGACAATACGGCTCTTCAACAGGTAGCTTAATACTTTCGGAATAACTATTTAATGGCGATGTTGCAAATTGAAATCATTACGCAGATTGAAAGAAATCAGGCGATTACAATGATTAAAGATGGAATTACAAGTTCGGGTGGTTGGATAACCGACCACCAACTGTTTTCAAACCATGCGGCATCGTTAAGCTTCGAGCTTCCCCATTCGGCTATAGAACTACTCTTATCCCGTTTGATTGAAGCTGGCCTTAACCCAAATGTTATTGGTAAACTTCCGAAAAAAACAAACAGTGATATAAAAGGCGGCGTTGCCTTATCCTTCATTCATAATGAACCAGATATGAAACGCGATGTCCCGCCTTTTGGATAAGTTTTACTGAACCCTAAATCTATTTTTAAGTTCATCAATAAAGGCGCTGAGGGTAGGGCTTAGCCATTTATCTTTATGGGTAACGATTTGTAGTTTTATTTCTTTATTGAATTTCTGGGTGAGTTGGACTTGTTTCATCGCACCGCAGCTGATGTCCGCTTGGCAGGCAATTCTGGGTAGGAACGACAGACCCATGTTGCTCATGACGCATTGTTTGATCGCTTCTGTGTTTTCAAACCACATATTGGGGGCCAGTTTATAGTTCAGTTTCATCATTTCCTGGGTAATGACGGCCCGGTAACCGCAATCAGGTTCAGTGAGAATAAAAATTTCATTCATTACTTGTTCTAGTGATAGATCTTTTTGACCGGCTAAAGGATGCTTATTATTACAAACCATAATAATTTCTTCATCTCGTAATATTTCGACGTTAAAATCATCATGGTCAAATTCTTCTTCCAGAACAATCATCAAATCAATATTTCCGGCGCGCAGTTCTGCAAAAGCGCGTTTGGTATCATAATGGGCGCGTAGTTTAAAATTTACCAGATCATGTTTGGCTTTGA
>JABIPV010000266.1 GCA_018699075.1 Kordiimonadaceae bacterium
TTATACCACAGATATTTTGGTTATTTATTGTTTTTGTCATACTTTACATCTTCATTTCCCGTAATGCGGCACCGAAGATTTCACAAGTACTGAAAAAACGTCAAGACAAAATTGCCGATGATTTAAGCGAAGCAGAGGCCTTGCAAGCGAAAGCAGAGCAAGCCCGTGCTACTTATGAAAAATCACAAGAAGATGCACGTAATAATGCGGCGACACTTGTTTTGAATAAGCGCGAAGAGCTTAAATCTGCAGCGGAAGCAGAATACAAGGTATTATCTGATGCTCTTACTGCGAAAGCGGACGAAGCGCAAAAGAATATCGACGCAGCCAAAGATAAAGCCATTGGTGAAGTCCGCGGTGTGGCGACAGCCGTATGTGCTGATATTGTTTCAAAAATATCTGGCCTTTCGCTTGATGATGATGCGGTATCCAGTGCGGTGAACAAATCAACGGATGCCCATACGAAGGGAAATAACTGATGGAAGAACATGTAAGTTTCTGGGCCGATCCAGCCACATGGGTTTCACTTGCGGTCACACTTTTTTTCGTCTTGATCATTTGGAAAAAAATTCCAGCAATCTTTGCTAAGATGCTTGATGAGCGTTCGGTTGTGATTTCTGAACAATTGGAAAATGCCAGAAGCCTTCGCGAAGAAGCCGGTGCGCTTCTTGCTAAATATGAACGTGACCAGCATGCTGCTGAAAAGCAAGCAGCCGATCTTATGGCAAATGCTGAAGCCGAAATTAAGTTGATAATTTCTGATAGCAAAGCGCAAACCGAGGAAATCACCAAACGTCGCAGTGAAATTGCTGAGCAAAAAATTGCCCAAGCAGAAGCCGCCGCTATTAAAGAGATAAAGTCTCTGACAATTAATGTTGCCACGTCGGCTGCACGTGAGCTTATTGAAGCAAACCTTAAATCTGCTGATCATGACGCCTTGATCAAATCAAGCACAGATAATCTGGATGCAAAACTGCATTAAGCGAATTATTTTTAGAATTCATTAAAACCCGCAGCTTTTAGCTAGCGGGTTTTTTTATTGAATAGTTGGATTTTACCGTCGGCTCACCTTCGCATTTTATTTCGCCCGCATTAATAAGCCTTATCAAATGTGCGAGTATGGTTCGTTCTGCGGCTATATGAAGGTTTGGGGCGAGCTTCGGGTATATTTTACTGATCATCTGCGGGATCTGGTCTATGCCGCCGTTGACGGCTTTTAAAATGGTTTTTTCACGCACGATGCGGTGCTTTAATATATTGCGGACAAATCGCTTAGGGTTTTTAATATAAGTACCGTGTGTTGGGTAATAAATTTCATCGTCACGGGCGATCAACTTTTCCAGGCTGTCCATATAATCCTGCATATTTCCATCAGGAGGTGAGACTATGGTGGTGGACCATCCCATTATATGGTCACCAGTAAATAGCGCCTTTTCTTCGCGTAATGCAAAACAGAGATGATTGGAGAGATGGCCAGGTGTATGGACCGCTTCAATGGTCCAGTTATCGCCTTTAACGACATCACCATCCTTCATTAAAATGTCCGGTTTGAAATCTTTATCTATGCCTTCTTCTGATAGTTCCGATGAAAATTGTTGATCCCCAATATCAAACGCATAAATACCACATCCAAAATGATCGGCTATTATTCTCGACGCAGGAGAATGATCTTTATGATTATGAGTGACAAGCACATGACTAACTTTTTCATCATTAAGAGATATTTTTATAGCGTCAATATGTGAAGACAGGATAGGGCCGGGATCAATGATCGCCACGGTGCCGTGACCAATGATATAAGTGCCTGTGCCTTTATAGGTATAAGGGGCAGGGTTATTTGCAGTAATTCTTCGGATATGCGGACTTATGTCTTCAATTTCACCGTAAGGGGGTGAGAAGTCCGTCATGATTTAGTATGCGCGATTAATGCAGAAATCAACAATCCCTGTAAGCGCTTTGCGGTAATCATTGTCTGGGAAGATCGCAAGAGCATCGCGGGCAATAGCACCGTAGTGACGCGCGCGCTCAATAGTATCTGATAGCGCATTATGTTTCTCCATCAGCTCAATAGCATATTCAAGATCACCATCTTTTTGGTCAAGATCTTCCATTGTTCGTTTCCAGAACGTACGCTCATCGTCTGAACCGCGTCTAAAAGCCAGCACGATTGGTAGTGTGATCTTTCCTTCAAGGAAATCATCACCAACAGACTTACCAAGGGTTTTTTGTTCCGCAGAATAATCCAACACATCATCAATCAGCTGGAAAATAATACCAAGGTTTTGACCGTAACTCATCAATGCTTCACATTCAGATTTTGGGCGGTCAGCAATAACGCCACCAATTTCACAAGCCGCTGCAAAAAGGGCTGCTGTTTTGGCGCATATAACTTCCATATAAGCGTGTTCAGTCGTATCGGTATCATTAGCCGTAACGAGCTGCATCACTTCGCCTTCAGCGATAATGGATGATGCGCTGGAAAGAATACGTAACACTTCGAGTGACCCATCTTCGACCATTAGTTCAAATGAACGACTGAATAGGAAATCGCCAACAAGTACGCTTGCTTTATTACCCCAAATAGCATTAGCGGTATCTTCGCCGCGACGAAGATCGCTTTTATCGACCACATCATCATGGAGGAGGGTCGCTGAATGGATAAATTCTACACAAGTAGCCAAATGAACATGACGGTCACCTTCATAACCACAAAGGCGGCTAGAAGCTAAAGTCAACATAGGACGCAGTCGTTTACCGCCAGAAGCAATTAAATGCCCTGCAAGCTGCGGGATCAGCGCGACGGGGCTTTGCATTTTCTGAATGATTGTTTGATTCACTTTATCAAGGTCATCATTGACAAGTTCAAGCAGAGTTGCGAGTGCAGTTGCAACTTTCTCTTGTCTTTCTTCTTCTAAATTTATTACTTGGCCCACTTTTCTTTTTCCTATGGTGGTTAATCAATTTACGTTACATATTACTAAGGCAAAATAGTCTTCTCAGGCATTAATGGCAAGGAGACAAACAAGAAACTATGTATTAATAGGAAAAATAATATTGTGGAAGATTTGATGTTCAGTGACAACCCCGTAATAATCTCTAGGGTTTCTGCGATTTTTGATGCTGAAAATATTGAATATATAGTTCTAGGTGGACTTGCCAGCTTATTTGGCGGAGGCATCAAAGGTATACAGAATAGAGTGATGGTTAAAAGCGAAGACCATAGAAAAGCCGTAAAATTGATTCGTGAATTAGGCATGGAAAATGATGTAGAGCTTAAACTGTGAACAATATTGACACTACAAATGATGATTTTTTGGGAGGTAAAATAACATTAGCGCAA
>JABIPV010000327.1 GCA_018699075.1 Kordiimonadaceae bacterium
ATTTTGATATCATCTTCATTTTGCATCAAGGGCATTTTGGCGGTGATGATGTTTTCTTCCTGTTCATGCGTAAGATAATTCAAGGTGATGACGATGTTCCAACGGTCCATTTGCCCTTGGTTAATTTGCTGAGTGCCGTGATATAGCCCCGTGGTATCACCAAGACCAATTGTGTTGGTGGTGGAAAATAAACGGAATGACGGGTGAGGGTGGATCACTTTATTTTGATCAAGCAAAGTTAATTTACCTGCAACTTCAAGAACACGCTGGATTACAAACATAACGTCAGGACGGCCCGCATCATATTCATCAAAAACCAGTGCCGTTGGGCTTTGCAGTGCCCACGGCAGGATGCCTTCTTTAAATTCGGTTACTTGAACGCCTTCTTTTAAGGTGATGGCATCTTTACCGATTAAATCAATACGGCTGATGTGACTATCGAGGTTAATACGCAGGCAAGGCCAGTTTAACCGCGCGGCAACTTGTTCGATATGGGTTGATTTACCCGTACCATGATAACCTTGGACCATAACGCGGCGGTTATGTGAAAAACCAGCAAGGATCGCAAGGGTCGTGTCATGATCAAAAATATAATTGTTATCAATTTCTGGAACATGTTCATTGGCCTCAGAAAATCCATTGATTTCAAGTTCGGAATCAATACCAAATACTTGTTTCACATTTAAAAGCATATCAGGAATACCGGATTCTGCATTGGTCTTAGTCGTCATATCAAAGTCCACTTATCAAATTTATTAGCTAAAATCTTTATCTTTTAAGGCATTATAGGCTTCATTGACTTTTTCAAAAATCAATATAGCGTTTTCAAGATTTGGATTTTGGTCTGGATGGCAATGTTTGACAAGTGTTTTATACGCTTTTTTGATATCATCAGGTATTGCACCTGTTTCAAGACCCAAAGTTTTTAAATTTTCTAAGTCTTCTTTGGTATAATTTAAGGTTTTATTTTTTGACACATGACGTAGTCTTACACTTGAATTAAGTTGTGAAGTGTGTTGTTGATTAGTTTGATTTTTACCTGCTTTATTCTGGGTCCAATTATTTTCAACGCCGTTAATATAGGATCCTGGTGCAACCACGCCTAAATCAAACATGCGAACATGCAGGTGACAAAACCAATGAATGTCGTCTTTGGAAGCGGTGGTCTGGATGCGATATCTGCCCTCATTCCCACAGTCTTGCCATTCACAAAGACGTATATTTTGACCGTTACTCATGAGTTTTACTTTTCACCTATTGTCTTTGTCGTTTATTGCTATTATAGCCATATTACGTACCTAGCTACATTTTATATAGAAAGCCAGTTGATGACAATAAAAGAAAAGATTGAAATAAAGATAAACAAAATAATAAATCCTCAACTGCTTGAAGTTATTGACGAATCTCATAAGCATGCGGGTCATGTCGGTGCAAAGCCTGAGGGCGAGACGCATTTTCATATAAATATGACGGCGAATGAGTTTGATGGAATGAACCGCGTTCAGCGTCAAAGACTGGTTTATAAAGCGCTGGCAGAAGAGCTGGCGGGACCCGTTCATGCGCTTTCTTTATCACTTAAAGGTTCTGAAGATTAAAACATATAAATCAGCATTAACGGCACAGTAATAAAGCTGAGCAATGTTGTGACAAATATAAGGCTGGCAACTTCATCCGGATTACGGTTATATTTTGATGCGAGTAAATAACTAAATACTGCCACGGGCATGGACATTTGCATAATTAGTACGTTGCGTTCCAACCCTTGAAAACCAAAATATCCAGCCACCAAAATCCCAATGCTCATACCAAGGCCGATTTTAAAAACACTCAAAGCCAATATATTGCCGAAACGGATGACTTTTAAGGTGGCGAGTGATGCCCCGAGTGTCAGAAGCATAAGAGGGATCGTTACACCGGAAAGAAGTTGCGTTGTGTTCATTAGCCATTTTGGTGGTTCAATTCCGGTAAGAATGAAAAAGAATGCAGCGAAAATACCCCAGAGCAACGAGGTTTTAAGCAATGTGCTGGCACTTAAATTTCCGTGTGAAATGAATAGGGCAACGGTGATTTGAAAGAAGCAACCAATTGTAAAATAAGCAATCGCCAAAGACATGCCGATTTCACCAAAAGCAAATAAACAAAGGGGAATACCCATATTACCACAGTTTGAAGACGCAAGCGCAATGGTGTAACCACGTTTTGGTAACTTTGCGATGCTGACAAATATAAATACGATAATATGCATTAACCCGGCGGCGACGAACGAGGCGAGCATGAAATTTGATAAATTGCCTATATCTTGCCCTAAGTTAAGCATGCCGACAAAAACCAAGCAAGGCGCGCCAAAATTCATATTTAAGCGCGTAATGAACTCCGTAGGATATTCAAAACCCCGCTTTACCCAGATAAAGCCAATTAAGGCGATGGAAAGGACAGGGGAAATAATATTAAAAAGTTCTAAGAACATAGGGGTTCGCTTTAATGTTTTTACCGACTAACGGTAATTTCTTGTAAATGAGTTTTAGTGAAACTGGTAAAATTATCCAGTAATTTTTGCTTTTCAGGGTCTGATTGAGGGGATGTTTTAAGTAGTCCTATTTCACGTTCAAAATCATATCCAATCATTTTTATACGCTTTACACCGCTCACAGTATAGTGATCTGGCATGGTGGTAAAACCGACACCCGCCGCGACCATGGAAAGGGCGCGTTCATCTTGTGACGTGTTATAAACAAGGCGCGGTCTGACATTATGATCCGTGAAAAACCGACTTGTTTCACTTAAAATTTCGCATCTTGATCTGACGATTGTGGGTTCCCCCGCAAAATCAGCCGGGTGAATTGTTTCTTTTTGTGCTAATGGATGGTGATCAGCGATGGCAATTGAATACCCTTCTTTATAAAGCGGGGTTTTATCTTGTTTTAAAGCAGGTCTTATGATGGAGATTGCGATGTCAATTTTACCTTGATCTAATCGATTTTGGATTTCTTGCTCTGTTCCTTCAAAAAGTTCAATCATCAATCCACTGGTTTCGCGGTTAAAGGCAGATAATATTCCCTGAATGATTGTCGTCGGAATTGTCATCAATATACCTAGGCGTAATAGAACTGAACGTCCCGTAGATTTAATTTCCGTTTCGGCGAGGTTTAATTGATAAAGTATTGATTTTGCATGGGGCACAAACTTTGTGCCGCTTTCGGTAAGAAATACTCTTTTTGAAGAACGGTCAAATAACTTGCTGCCCAAATCCGTTTCAAGTTTTTTAATACCTGCGGATAAAGTTGGTTGTGTAACAAATACTCTTTGAGCTGCTTTTGTGAAGCTTCCCGTTTCGACAATCGCGAGAAAGTACCGTAGTTGATAGTTTTCAATCATAGAATTTTTTTACCTAACGTGTGATATGCATAGATAATATCTATTTTGAAGTTATTTGTAAAATTTCTTCTTTTGCTTTAGGTTAATAAAAAATTAAGACAGGGAGAAATTTTAATGGATAATGTTAAGAAAAATTGGACGATAATTCCAGCTTTACTAATTTTAATGGGATTACTTTATAAAGTATTTGAACAAAGTGTTTTAGAACATCACTTTATCATTCCATCAACTCAATGGTTGCCACCTGCACTTATTGTGGGAAATATAATATATTATGCTTTAAAAGGATACAAATGGGCGATAATTATTAACTTTTGGATATGTTTTGTCGTGGAATTTATGGGATTTTTGTCTCTGTTTTATTCACCAACACTGGCAAAAACATATTTTGGACCTATTTGGGCCGGTATAATAGTCGCACTTTTAGTGGCACTTTTTGGTTATTTATTATATAGTTACCAAAAACAACAAGAGTTATTTAAACATTAATCCTTTTTCTTTATAAATTTTAATAAGAAAAACAATTAATGTTACGGGTTTATATATGCGCTTATTAAATTTGATCGTTTTGCTGTCCTTTTTGTCGACCTCTGCATCTTTTGCGGCGTCAGTAGAGGATATCGTAAAAACTTTCGAAAAAGAATTTAGAGCCGAAATGATCGAAAACGAAGTGCCAGGTGGTGCTTATGCGATTATTCGCGGTAATAAAGTCGTGTCCATGGGAAGTTACGGCGTACGGGCAAAGGGAAGCACAGCGAAAGTAAATGAAAACACAGTCTTTAGGCTTGCCAGTGTATCCAAGACATTTGCTGCGGGATTAACCGCAAAGCTGGTTGAGGAAAATAAATTTAATTGGGATGATAAAGTTGTCGATTTTGTCCCCGGGTTTCGCTTTAAATCTACAAAATATTCTTCAAATCTAACCGTTCAGCATATTATTTCTCAAAGCTCAGGTCTTGTTCATAATGCTTATGACAACTTGGTTGAAGCCAATTATGATATGCCACGCATTATTGATAAATTTAGAGAAATTAATCCAGGCTGTAGTCCTGGAAAATGTTATGGATATCAAAATGTACTCTATAGCCTTATCCAGCCAGTCCTAGAAAAATCTACGGATACAAGTTATTCAAATTTAATGAATAATCGCATTTTTGACCCACTAAAAATGGAGCATTCATCGCTTGGGTACGAATCTTTTCTTGAAAACAATAATCATGCTGAACCACATGTTTTTACCAAAAAAAGTGGTTGGATAAAAACCAAAGTTAAGCCTAATTATTATAATATTCTACCTGCTGCAGGAGTGAATGCCAGTATTTTGGATATGTCAAAATGGATGATGGCTCAAATGGGTTATTTCCCAGAAGCCTTTTCACCAGAAGTTATTGAGACGGTAACCAAAAGACGGGTTCGTACGTTAAAAGAAATGAATAAACGCAATTGGCGTCCTGCATTAAAGAATGCTCATTATGGAATGGGCTGGCGCATTTATGACATGGGTGGGCAAGATTTGGTTTATCATGGCGGTTCTGTCGCGGGATTTAGAAGCGAAGTGGCTTATTCAAAAGATAAAGACTTGGCACTTGTGATTTTGTTAAATGCAGAAACGCGTGTGGGAAGTAATTTAACTGCGGCGTTTTGGTCAGATGTATTTAAGCCTGAGCCAAAGAAAAGGGTGGTTAAGAAAAAAGTAGCTCCGAAGAGTACACGTTTAGCAAATTCATATGTTCCAAGAGATAAGCCATCAATCATTCCGGCATCGCAATAACCTTTAAAGCATGAAAATCGTATTAGCACCCATGGAAGGTGTCATTGATTATGCAATGCGTGAATTGCTTACCAGCAGCGGTTCTTATGATCATGCAGTTACAGAATTTGTCCGCATAAATGATATGCTGCTTCCAAATTCAACATTTTATAAATATTGTCCAGAGCTTAAACAGGAAGGAAATACCAAGTCGGGAACCCCTGTTTTTGTTCAGTTGCTAGGCCAACATAGCAATTGGATGGCAGAAAATGCGGTGCGTGCTGTATCATTAGGGGCCCCAGGTATAGATTTAAATTTTGGCTGTCCTGCAAAAACGGTTAATCGTCATCGCGGCGGATCGGTACTTTTGAAAGAACCAAATGTGGTTCATGAAATTGTAAAAGCAGTAAGACAAGCTGTACCAGTTGAAATCCCTGTTACTGTTAAAATGCGCCTTGGTTATGATGATAAATCCCAAGCAATAGAAAATGCTCTTGCCATTGAAGAAGCCGGTGCAAACGCCCTTGCGGTTCATGCACGGACGAAAACAGAAGGATATAGACCACCTGCCCACTGGCATTGGATAGCGAAGATCAATGATCAAGTGAAAATACCCTTGGTGGCCAATGGTGACATATGGTCACGGGCAGATGCACTTGAATGTATGAAAGTGTCAGGGTGTAATGATATTATGATCGGGCGTGGTGGTCTGTCGCTTCCGAATTTAGCAGATACCATAAAAAATGATGTTGCCCCTTTAAGCTGGGAAGAAGCCTGTAAGCTTTTGGTGCGTTACAGTGGCTATACGAGAGACGATAAAAGCAAGAATTTTCTGCCCAACAGGATCAAGCAATGGTTCACATATCTAAGGAGAGAATATAATCAAGCCGACGATTTATTTCAGGAAATCAAAACCTATCGTCAACTTGATGAAATTATTTCCATCATTAATAGAAAATATCTATAGAACGTATTAATATTATTAATTTTATCTATGATAGAAAGTTTGATACTCTACTTTAATATAAAAAGAAGAGAGTGATGAACAATGGCTGTTATCAAAAGCAATATAGATCTTTTAGGACCAGAATACGCTGCAAATAAAGCCAATATGGCAACTTTGGTTGCTGATTTAAAAGAGAAGATCGCGGTCATTGAACAAGGCGGTGCTGAAAAGTACAGAGAACGCCATATTGCACGGGGAAAATTATTACCGCGTGATAGGATAAGAAGACTTCTTGATAAAGGGAGTGCGTTCTTAGAGTTTTCGCAGCTTGCAGCCTATGATGTTTACGAAAGCGATGTTCCTGCTGGTGGTATTATTACGGGTATCGGACGCGTATCGGGAATTGAATGTCTTATTGTATGTAATGATGCAACCGTAAAGGGGGGAACTTACTTTCCGCTTACCGTTAAAAAACACCTTAGGGCACAAGAAGTGGCCGCAACTAATAATCTTCCCTGTATATATCTGGTGGATAGTGGTGGGGCCAACTTACCTAATCAAGATGAAGTGTTTCCTGACCGGGATCATTTTGGACGTATATTTTATAATCAGGCTAAAATGTCGGCAAATGCCATTCCGCAAATTGCTGTCGTAATGGGATCATGTACGGCAGGCGGTGCTTATGTGCCGGCCATGAGTGATGAAAATATTATTGTTAAAGATCAAGGGACAATATTTTTGGCTGGCCCGCCACTTGTGAAGGCCGCGACCGGGGAAATAGTCAGTGCAGAAGACCTTGGCGGTGGTGATGTTCATACGCGTGTGTCTGGCGTAGCTGATCATTTGGCTGATGATGATAATCATGCGTTGGAGATCGCCCGTTCAATCGTTGGTAATTTAAATCGCGATAAAAAACATGATTTAGTCCTAAAGCCCGTTATAGACCCACTTTACGATGCAGCGGAATTACACGGTATTATTCCTCCAGACCTTAAAACCCCGTTTGATATCCGCGAAGTGATCGCCCGGATCGTTGATGGAAGTGTTTTTGATGAGTTTAAAGAGAGGTATGGCACGACACTTGTTTGTGGTTTTGCACATCTATTTGGTATGCCAGTCGGAATAATTGCCAATAATGGAATTTTGTTTTCTGAATCTGCTTTAAAAGGTGCGCATTTTGTTGAACTTTGTGCATCACGTAAAATTCCGCTTATTTTCTTGCAAAATATAATGGGTTTTATGGTTGGTGAAAAATATGAAACTGGGGGGATTGCACGCGACGGGGCGAAAATGGTGGCAGCTGTATCCTGCGCAGAGGTACCAAAATTTACAGTTATTATAGGAGGTTCCTTTGGCGCGGGCAATTACGGCATGTGTGGCCGTGCTTATGATCCTCGTTTTCTATGGATGTGGCCCAATGCACGAATTTCTGTCATGGGTGGTGAACAAGCAGCGGGCGTATTATCAACGGTCAAAAGAGACGGCATGGAAAGACAAGGGCAAAGCTGGTCAGAAAATGAAGAAGCAGAATTCAAGAAGCCAATTATGGAACAATATGAGCATCAGGGACATCCATATTATTCGTCAGCACGTCTGTGGGATGATGGTGTGATTGATCCTGTTGATACACGGCGTATATTGGGTTTAGGGCTCTCAGCAAGCCTAAATGCGCCTATAAAGGATACTAAATTTGGTATATTCAGGATGTGATCATGACGATTTTATTTGAAAAACAACAAAACGGCGTGGCTAGAATAACCTTAAACCGTCCTGATGTTCATAATGCCTTTAATGAACAAATGATCAGTGATTTAACGGACGCTTTTGCAGAATTAGAAAAATGTTCTAAAACACGCATGGTTATTTTATCAGGTAAAGGTAAAAGCTTCTGTGCAGGTGCAGACCTTGATTGGATGAAGAGGGCTGCGGGGTTCTCTTCGGGAGAAAATTATGCGGATGCCATTCGTTTGAGCGATATGTTAAATGCGCTTCATAAATTAAAACAATTGACGATAACGTCTGTTCAAGGCGCGGTTATGGGCGGCGGGCTAGGTCTTGTTTCCTGTTCAGATATTGTCATTGCTAAGAGTAAGACAAAATTTGCTTTATCCGAGGTTAACTTGGGTTTAATCCCTGCAACAATTTCTCCATTCGTTATTGAAGCGATCGGCGCTCGTCAAGCCAAAAGATATTTTCAAACGGGTGAATTCTTTGATAGTCAACAAGCACTTAAAATGGGATTGATACATGAAATATCGGAAAGTAATGAAACGCTAGAAAAGATCGTAAATATAGCTTTGAAAAGTGCACCGGAAGCGATGCAAAAGTCAAAAAGTCTTGTTTTAGAAATTAGTGGCAAGTCAATTACAGATCAACTTAGGCAAGATACTGCATCCAGAATTGCAAAAATACGAGCTGGTGATGAAGCTAAAGAAGGATTGCAAGCCTTCTTTGATAAGCGAAAAGCAGATTGGATAAAAGATGTTTGAAAAAATACTGATAGCCAATAGAGGGGAAATCGCGTGCAGAATTATGGATACCGCACGAAAGAAAGGGATTAAAACCGTTGCTGTATTTTCACAAGTTGATGCAGGTGCGCGTCATGTGAGACTTGCCGATGAAGCTTATGAAATTGGTGGTCCTGAAGCAAAGGACAGCTATCTAAAAGCGGACACTATTATTGAAATTGCTAAGAAAAGTGGTGCGGAAGCTATTCATCCAGGTTATGGGTTTTTGTCAGAAAACGAAAGCTTTGCCCAAAAATGTGAAGATGCGGATATTCGTTTTATTGGCCCGACACCTGACTCTATTCAGCTTATGGGATTAAAGGATAAAGCCAAGCAGGTTATGTTGGAAGCAGGCATTCCGACAATTCCCGGTTATGACGGCGAAAATCAAAATGAAGAATTTTTAAAATCCGAAGCAACTAAAATAGGTTATCCCATACTGATTAAAGCAGTTGCTGGTGGTGGCGGTAAAGGCATGCGTCTTGTTGATCGTGAAGATGATTTTTTACCAGCATTAGAGAGTGCAAAAAGCGAAGCTTTGGCATCATTTGGTAATGATAGGGTATTGCTGGAAAAATATATAAAAAAATCACGTCATATCGAAGTTCAAATTTTTGCCGATATGGTTGGAAATGTTGTTTATTTACATGAACGGGATTGCTCCCTTCAGCGTAGACATCAAAAAGTGGTTGAAGAAGCGCCGGCACCGGACTTAAGTGATGATATGCGTTTCGAACTTGGCGAAACGGCAACGCGTGCAGCTAAGGCAATAAAATATCGTGGGGCGGGAACCATCGAATTTATCGTTGATGTTGAAGAGGGACTTAAATACGCGCCGTTTTATTTTATGGAAATGAATACCCGATTACAGGTAGAGCATCCCGTCACAGAACTAATAACAGGCATTGACCTTGTTGAATGGCAGTTGAGAGTTGCTTCAGGAGAGAGGCTGCCGCTCAGCCAGCATGATATACCGCTGAATGGTCATGCATTTGAAGTGCGGTTATATGCAGAAGATCCAGAAAATCAGTTTTTACCGCAAACTGGAATTATGCACCATTTTTCTTATCCGAAGGAAGGGGTGAATTTTCGCCTTGATACGGGTATTGATCAGGGTGATGAAGTAAGTATTTATTATGACCCAATGATTTCAAAACTAATCGTATGGGGGCAAAACCGAAGCGAAGCATTACGTAATATGCGCCGCTCAATCAAAGGTACTTCGATTGCAGGTCTTCGGACAAATTTGGAGTTTCTTTATAACATATTTAATCATGATGCTTTCAAAGTCGCTGATTTTGATACGAGCTTTATTGAAAAATATAGTGATGATTTATTGCCGAAAAAAAATAATGTCCCGGTACCAGTATTGGCCTTGGCGGCTTTATCTGAATTAATGCCCCATAGGGACGGTAATGATGTTTGGGATTGGTCAGATGGTTGGCTTCTTAATCTTAATTTGGATGTTATTTTAAC
>JABIPV010000306.1 GCA_018699075.1 Kordiimonadaceae bacterium
ATCCAATTAAGTTTTCATACCTTTATTGATTTCTCGGCTATGCGTCCTCCGCAAGGGCCTAACCTATTTCTTTTTGGAGTATCTGAATGTCCGCTTTGGGTCGAAAGCAGACTCTCATAAATAATACAAAAAGGCATTTATCTGGCTTAATCTGAATGCTTTCTTTCAGCCAGAAGCAGACATTACGAATGTTCCATTTTAGACCTATGGATGATTATGGTGGAATAGATGAAGCTTTTGAGTTATTTTTTAAATTGTTAAGAATTAATCGGGTTTATGGGAGAGTGATTTTGTCTGCGGGAAGACCAAGAAAAAAAGAAAAACCAGACGAGATTAAGTCGGTAGTCCTTACTTTTACCATTATTGAATTTTTGGCAAAGTGCGATAGGCCACTTGGTGTAACTGAAATTGCAACTGCTCTAGACCTGGAAAAACCACGAGTTTATAGGCACCTGCGCACTCTTTCAGACATAGGTTATATTGATCAAGACTCAAGTACAGACAAGTATTGCTTGAGCATGAAGTTCTTTTGGCTTGGAAAAGATGTAGAAAGTAAAATTGATCTAATAAGTGTTTCACGGCCGGCTATGCAGCAATTAAAAGATACCCTCGGAACTGCCGTTACACTTTCCACCATAAGCGAAGATAATATTTGTGTTTTGGATATCTTACGTGGCTCATCGCAAATTGATATCAGCACACGGCCGGGGTCAACTTTTCCGCTTCATGCTACTGCCCAAGGGAAAATAGCACTCGCCTTTGGTCATTCAAGTTTGCGGGATAAAATATCAAATAAAGCACTTGAAAAATTTACCACATATACCATCATTTCCGACGGCATTTTAGCAAAAGAAATTGAAAAGGTTAGATCGCAGAACTGGGCTATTGCGCCGGAAGAAATCACACTCGGCATAAATGCCCTTGCCGCACCAATACTAGATCATCACAATCAATTAGTAGGTACTATCGGCATTTTATCTTCCATTCATGAACTGACTAGTAAACCTACTATAAAACAGATTGAAGCGGTAAAAACCGCGGCTTTGGAAATATCAATTCGTCTTGGTTTTAAACGTGACAATGCTTAGGAATTTTCCTCATACCAACTGAGCACTTCATTCAATGAAAGCCCAACAATTTCAATTATTTTTTCGACTTCATCTTTCGATATTATAAACGGCGGCGCAAAAACAAGAGTATTGCCAAGGGCACGGAGAATTAATCCGTGGCTTAAAGCTGCATCTTCTACTTTACGGCCCATCATTAAAGCAGGGTCAAAGCCGTCTTTTGTTTTTTTGTCTTTCACCAATTCAATAGACGCCATTAAACCTACCCCGCGTACATCACCGACCAAAGAGTGGTTTTTGAAACTATGTAATCCTTGGTGAAACAAGGGAGCGACTTTTTTGATATTATCCAGCGTATTAAGTTCGTCATATTGGTTGAGGGTTTCAAGTGCAACTGCAGCACATACTGGGTGTCCGCTATAGGTGTAACCATGACCGAAAATGCCTACTTTATCGCTGCCCTTTTTCATAGCCTGATAAATCTGTTCTGACACAAGTAATGCTGAAATTGGAAGGTAAGCCGAAGAAAGGCCTTTAGCGCATGTAATCATATCAGGTTTAATTCCATAAGTTTCACATCCCCAATAATTACCCGTGCGACCAAATCCGCAAATCACTTCATCAGCAATTAATAAAATGTCGTATTTTTTAAGTACTTTTTGAAGTTTTTCAAAATATGTATCCGGCGGAACAATTACACCGCCTGTACCCATAACGGGCTCAGCAAAAAAGGCGGCAATTGTATCTGGGTCTTCTTGTAATATTTGTTTTTCTAAATTTTCAACACAGCGGTCGGCGAATTCTATTTCTGTTTCCCCCTCATTTGCAAAACGGTAAAAGTTTGGATTATCCGTATGAAGAATTCCTTCAATGGGTAAATCGAACTGCGCATGCATGAGCGGAAGCCCAGTTAAGCTGGCAGCCGCAATCGTTGTGCCGTGATAAGATCCATGACGGCCAATAATTTTTTTCTTACCTGTTTTTCCTTTGGCATTTTGATAATACCAAACTAGCTTTATGGCCGTATCGACCGCTTCTGAACCAGAATTTTGAAAAATAACTTTGGACATTGGTACTGGCGCAACTTCAAGCAGTTTTGCCGCCAGTTCAATGGTCGGATTATTTGATTTATTAGCAAATGTTTGAAAATAAGGAAGTTCATCCATTTGCTTTGCAGCAGCATCCTTTATTGCTTGGTTATTATACCCCAATGTCACACACCAAAGACCCGCTACACTATCAAGATATTTATTTCCCTGATCATCAAAAACGTGAACCCCTTCACCGCCCTCAATGATCATAGGTCCGAACTTTTCCTGAGCTGTCAGGTTTGATTGTGGATGGATATATGAATTAATGTCTAGTTCTGCTTTAGTTGTCATTTTATTTGCTCGCATTTTTCTTTAATTAAGTTTCATCAGAACGGTTTTATCTTCCAAGTAACCATCAATGGAAGCCTTGCCTAGTTCGCGGCCAATACCAGATTGTTTAACTCCACCAAATGGTAAATTTGGATCAAAAACATTATGACAATTCACCCAAACTGTTCCTGCCTGTATATTGGCTGCTAAATCATGAGCTGACCTTAAATCTTGTGTCCATACACTTGCTGCTAAGCCGTAACGGGTATCATTGGCTAGTCTCAATACTTCATCATCATCATCAAATGGCATGGCGCATACCACAGGACCAAAAATTTCTTCTTGAACCACCTTCATATTTTGCTTTGTTTTAAGCACTGTTGGGGCAATGAAGTATCCGTTACCATCTAATTGTGTCCCTCCGGTCATTACTTCTGCACCTTCTTCGATGCCAGATTTTATAAAACCAAATACCCGGTCGCGTTGTTCGGCGGAAACAAGTGGCCCCATACCGCACGCGGCATCATAACCAGGTTGAACATTGATGTTTTCAGCGAATTTAGCAACGCCGCTCACCACTTCATCAAAAATTGATTTATGAATATACAGCCGTGATCCCGCTGTGCAGGTTTGGCCTTGGTTGAAGAATATAGCCATTGATGCACCGAAAATTGCGGCTTCAATATTGGCATCTTGACGAATGATAATTGGTGATTTTCCACCTAGCTCTAACGTAAAGCGCTTCATTTGTTCAACGGCAGTTCGACCAACAATTTTGCCAGTTTCAACAGAACCTGTGAATGTGACTTTATTAACGTCTGGATGTGAGACGAGAGAATTTCCAGCTTCCGTGCCCAAACCAGTAACAATATTTACTGCGCCAGCTGGGAAGCCAGCTTCGATAATTAGTTCAGCCAAAATAAGTGCAGATAAAGATGTTTGTTCCGCAGGTTTTAAAACCACGGTACACCCAGTTGCAAGGGCAGGTGCAATTTTCCAGATCGCCATAGATAGCGGGAAGTTCCATGGCACGATAGCACCAACGACACCCACAGGCTGTTTCTTTACATATGCATGAAATTCTGCGCCCGGCATGTGTGGCGCAGAAATATCGAGCGTAGAACCCATAATTTTAGTGGCCCATCCGGCCATATATCGCACGAAATTAACGCTGCTACCCACATCACCGTTTCTGGCAATTATCAGAGACTTACCATTATCGATACTTTCAATTTCTGAAAGTCGTTCAGCATTTTGTTCCATTAAATCTGCAAGTCGCAAAAGCAGAGATTGTCTGATTAGCGGCGTTGCTTTTGACCAGTTCTTAAAGGCCTCAGTGGCGGCGTCAACGGCATTATCCACATCAGCTTCATTTCCCGCAGCGATTTGACTGACAACATTTCCCGATGCTGGATCATACACGTCAATATACTTACCTGAAGCCGGTTCGACCCATTCATTATTAATCATTAGTTTTTGCTGGCGGTCTAAAAAGTTTTTGTTTTTGACCACAAGTGGGTTTGATTGCGAATTAATTTTGTTGTTCATCTTGGTTCCTGATTAAATGTTTATGAGGGCTGTTATACTTGTTATTGATATATTTTGCAAAAAGAAATAATATATTTTATTAGGATATATTACGAGCGATCGAAAGAATTCTATCAGGCAAATCATCTATATCCTGATCCGTGGTTCGAAAATTCGTGATGCAAACTCTGATTAGGTATTTTCCATTTACGGTGGCATGAGAAGGATATGCCCAGGCCTCTTCTTGAAGCGTGCTTAAAATTTCACGGTTCAAATTATTGAGAATTTCTTCATCTTGAATTTCTGGGGGGTGATAGCGAAATGTAGTAATGCTCAATCCATGACTGACTGCTTCCAATTCAGGGTGCTGTCCAACTAACTGATAAAGTTTTTCTGCTTGGCGAATATTGTTGCCGATCATTTTTGCGTAACCATCTCTACCGGCACGTTTCAAACACATCCAAACTTTTAAGGCGCGAAAACCACGTGAAGTTTGAACCCCTTGAGCGCGGTAGGCTACTGGTAAAGCGTCTTCATCTCCCGCTTCAGGATAATAAGTAGTGTCATGTGAAAAACTATCCACAAGATGTTGTCGGTTACGAAGTAGCACGCAACCCGCTTCAAATGGTACATAAAGCCATTTGTGAGCATCCATAGCAACTGAGTCCGCGAGGCCAATCCCTGAAAGTTCATTTGATACCGCCGGAACGCATGCGGACACGGCCCCATAAGCACCATCAATATGAAACCAGATTTTATGTTGTCTGCAAATTTCAGCTATCTCATTAAGTGGGTCAATAGCGCCAGTGCTAACGGTACCTGCGGATGCTATAACTGCGAGCGGTAAAAATCCTTGCTCTATGTCATTTTGAATTGATTTCTGTAATGCATCTATATCCATACGCAGGTTATCATCGGTTGCTACCCGGGTAATTGCACTTTCGCCAAATCCCATAATATCTAGCGCCTTTTCTAACCAAGCATGTGTTTCAGCCGTGGTATAAAATTTGGACTTTTCCGCACCTTTATAATTGTTACCCTGTTCACGAATTTCAGCACCGAAGCGTGCGCGCTTAGCGGCAAGAAGTCCTGTGATATTTGCCATGGTGCCACCGCTTACTAATAATCCGCCAGAATTACAGTTAGGATCATTGGGAAAATTTAATAAATCACCGATCCATCCTACCGCTTGCCTTTCAATTTCAGACGCAACAGGTGCAACCGTCCATGTACAAACATTGGCATTGATCGATGACGCCAATAAATCACCAAGCGCACCAATCGGGCTAGCCGAGCCGTTGACGTAGCCCCAAAATCGTGGATGACCGTTAAATAATGATTGCTCAAGCAGTAAATCTGAAATTTCGCCAATAACATCATCCGTAGATGATTCGGAATTTGGCAGTGAACCGGCCCCTAAAATATCGCGCGCAACTTTAGCACCATTAGGCTTATGAACATCGCGTTCACTTATACCTGCAAGAAAGTCGGCTATTTTATCGACTAATTTATGGGCTGCTTGACGAAACTCTTCTGCATCCATGTCTAAAGGAGCGCGGGGTTCTTTTTGATTTGTCATTTTAAAATCTCTTACCCATATAAGTTAGGAATGAACAAAGATATAATAGGAACGAAAATCAGCAACGCCACAACAATAACTTCGCATCCTAAAAACCATACTGTTCCTTTAAAAATGGTGCCAAGTTTAATTGTGTCACCAACAACATTTTTGATAGCGTAAACATTCATTCCTACCGGCGGGGTGAGCAGTCCAATTTCAATAAATTTCACTACAAGTACACCAGTCCAGATCAAATTCATTTCAAGCCCCCGAAATATCGGAAGCATAATAGGTAACGTCAGCAACAATATTCCAAGCGGATCAAGAAACATTCCAAGGATGAGAAAGATCACCATAGCAAATATAACAGCTGATAGCTGACCGCCAACCCAGATGGTCGCTAAATCGCTAATAGCTTCTGTCGTCCCCGTGATCGCAAGGAAGCGGGTAAACATAATAGCGCCAACTGCAATCCAAAGTAGGCTAGTTGTGCTCACAAGTGTGTCCAGCAAACTCTTTTTAAACACGTCAACCGACATGCGTCCTTGAAGTGATGTTATTATGAAGATCACCATGGCACCAAAGGCGCCGCCTTCTGTCGCCGTGATTATGCCAAAGGCAAATCCCGTAAGCAGGCTGGCAATTAGAATGAATATCGGCCAAATGGGCATTATTGATTTAAATCGCATCGACCAGGTCACATCGAGTTCAATTCTTGGTGCAAGTGATGGGTTTAACCAGCAACGGGTGACGATCATGAAGGTATATACCCCAACCGTAAGCAAGCCCGGCAATATACCAGCCATGAATAATTTGGTCACTGATACTTCTGCAAAAATTCCGTAAATGATAAAAGTGATTGACGGTGGTATCATGTTTCCAACGGTACCCGCACTTGCGACCACGCCGGATGCCAGCCCTTTTTCATATTTTGCGTTCAGCATTTCAGGAATGGTAATCCGTCCCATTGTCGCGGCGGTAGCTAAGCTTGAACCGGAAGCGGCGGCAAATCCAGCACAGGAAAAGTTAGCAGCAACCGCCAAACCGCCCGGCACGCTGATCAGCCATAACCTTGCCGCATGGAAAAGTTCGCTGGCCAGTCGTGTGTGTTGCGCGATGCAACCCATAAGAATAAACATTGGAATAGCAGAAAATGACCAATGTGCCGCAAAATGAAAAGGCTCAATTTGAACTAGACTAATGGCAACATCTGGCCCTTTAGCAAGGCTCAAACCGATCACAGCCACACCAAATAAAGAAAAACCAATAGGAACTCTAAATGCCAGTAAAACTAAAAGCAGGCCTATACCAGCAAAACCTATTTCAATATCTGCCATTTATAAATCCTCCACTGAATTAGAGGGGTTTATTAGCCTGTCCGCGCGTTTAAGCGTATCTAACGCATATGAAAAAGCCATTGCGCCAATACCGAAGGGCAGAAAAAAGCGGCTCGGCCAAACGGTGAGAAAACCATCACCCGATTCCCATACTTCATTGATCGAATAACTGTGGATGGCAGCGACTGCCGTTTCGTAGCTTATCCAAATGGATAATGCCGTGACAAAGATGGCTGCCGCTAACTCGATCACTTGTTTCATTTGCTCAGATAATTTTTGAGTGAATAGCTCTACAGAGATATGAGCTTTCTGATGGGTAACATAAGCAAGCGATAAGAACGACACCGCAACCATATCGTAGGCAGAAACAATTTCAGTAACTCCGCCAAGTGGCTGGCCTAAAAAATGACGCGAATATATACCTGCAACTATATGAAGCATCATAGCGACAATTGAAAGTCCGGCAGCGGAACAAAGTATCAGTGCTATTGTGTGGTCAATTCTATCTAGTTTTTTATAAAAATCACTACTCATGATTAAAGCTCTTCCGGATTTATTTTATCATAAATATTTTTTTGCAACAGTGCTTCATATTCAACTTCTGCACTATGTAGGATTTCTTCATCAATTTCTTCTAATGTTAACAAA
>JABIPV010000328.1 GCA_018699075.1 Kordiimonadaceae bacterium
GGAATACGGGATCAAACTCGCGACTGTATTTGCACCATCATAAAACTCGATACTGTCCCATCCTGCTCTTGGTGTTCGCAGAAGCACACTAAAACGGTCAATTGTATCAATTTTATTTCGGCTGTAGTTAATCGATGTTTCAAGTGCCACGACATCTGCTTCAAGATCATCAATTATCGATTGAGCCAATACTTTTGTGTTTTCCTCTTGCGATCTACGATCACTCCATTCTGTCACTTGGAGACCTAGAAAAATACCAATTACCACAATGATAATTTCTATAGTTACTTGGAACCAGTCCTGTTGACGAATAGCTTGAGCTATTTTTTGCAATATCATTCAATTCTCCATGTGATTTGGAGAGCTTACTTTAATCGCGTAGAAGGGTCAAACTGAGTGTATGCTTTCAGCCAAAAGTGGGCAGTCGAAAATTTATTTAAACATCAATTTCGCACCAGATCGGTGTGTGGTCTGAGGGGCGTTCTTTTCCTCTGGGGGTGCGGTCGATATCGCATTTTATTAATTTATCTGCGGCGGTGGGGCTTAGAAGCAGGTGATCAATACGCACACCATTATCTTTTTGCCATGCGCCCGCCTGATAATCCCAATAAGTGTAGTTAATACCACTAGGGTAAAAGGCGCGTAGGGCGTCAGTCAGCCCTAAATTTAGCATCATATAATAACGGTCAATTGTTTCTGGCTGGATCAGGGCATCGTTTGCGAAGCGTTCCATGTCATAACAATCTTCCGCTTTGGGGCAGACATTATAATCACCGCCGAGCACAAAATCTTCTTCCGTTTCAAGAAGTTCTTTTGCCCGCGCTACCAGGCGGTCCATCCATGCAATTTTATAATCAAATTTTGGCCCCGGGTAGGGGTTCCCATTTGGCAAATATAAAGCGCCAACACGGACGGTGTTCACGGTTGCTTCAAGGTAACGTGCTTGTTCGTCCTCATCATCACCGGGCAGGCCGGCCATGACATCTTCGATAGGATATTTAGAGAGAATTGCGACGCCGTTATAAGATTTTTGCCCGTGGGTGACGACATTATAGCCAAGGTCTTCAATTTCTTCCCTTGGGAAATTCTCATCAATACATTTTAGTTCCTGTAAAAGAACCACATCTGGCTTAAATTCGCTGAGCCATTCCGTTACCCGTGGAAGCCGTGCTTTGATCGAGTTGACATTCCACGAAGCAATTTTCATAAAGTTTATACCGCGAAAGAAGAACCGCAGCCGCATGACGCGGTTGCGTTAGGATTTTTAACCACAAACATTGAACCGGCAAGTTCTTCGGTAAAATCAACTTCAGAGCCCATAAGATACATCAATGAAAGGCCGTCAACCAACATTGTTGCGCCATCACGATCAATCACAAGATCGTCGTCTTTCTTGTCTTCTACCAAGGCAAAATCATACTGAAAACCCGAACATCCGCCACCATTAATGGTAATGCGAAATTTAAGGTTTTGATTTCCTTTGCTATGCACTAATGTGTTGATGCGTTTTGCAGCATTGGCACTAAGTGTTACGGGTGTATCTGTCATATTGATCCTTAAAAAATACTTCGTAGGAAGTTATTTAGTATATGTAAGATAAATATATCATAAGTCAATGGTAATGGAAAATGCTTATGGTATAAAAAGAGCCATAATTTAATTTTAATAATATGTGATACATTGAATGTCAGATTTTAAAATATTCGAACCCCAGCCAAATTATGCTCCTTATGCCCTAATTCCCGCTGAAAGTAGGGGGCGTTTACATAATCGCAAAAGTGCAAATAATAGATCCCCCTATCAAAGAGATCGCGACAGAATTATTCATTCCGGGGCCTTTCGGCGACTAAAACATAAAACTCAGGTTTTTGTTCATCATGTGGGTGATTATTATAGAACCAGACTGACCCATTCCATCGAAGTAGCACAAATCGGTCGTAGCATCGCCCGCGCCCTTGGTCTTAATGAAGATGTAACAGAAGCGCTTGCTTTAGCACATGATTTTGGTCATACGCCCTTTGGCCATGCAGGGGAAGAAGCGCTTGACGAAGCCATGAATGCTTTTCACGGTTTTGATCATAATGCTCAGTCATTAAGGGTAGTGACAAAACTTGAAAATCGCTACGCGGGTATCGATGGTCTTAATCTCACATGGGATACGCTTGAAGGGCTAGCTAAGCATAATGGTCCGCTTTGCGAAAAAGGTGACTTTTCAAAACTTCATGTGAATTTCAAAGAATATAACGACTTGCACGATCTAGAGCTTCATACATATGCATCTGCAGAAGCGCAAATTGCCGCCATTTCAGATGATATTGCCTATAATAGCCATGACCTTGCAGATGGGATCAAAGCGGGACTAATTACTTTCGATCAATTGTCAGATGTACCGTGGGTTGCGGATAATATTAAAGAGGTGCGTGATAAATATGGTGTGCTCGATAAAAGCCGTGAACTTCATGAAATAGTGCGGCGCTTAATCGGCCAAATGATTAACGATGTTATCACCACGAGCCGTGAAAATTTACGGGAATTACAACCGGAAAATGTCACTGATATACGTAAAGCGGGTAAAATGACCATTAGTTTTTCTAAAAATATGGAAAATCAAGATAAAACATTGAAAAAATTCCTGATGGCGAATATGTATCGACATTATAAAGTAAACAGAATGTCCAGTAAGGCCAGAAGGGTGATAAGTGAACTCTTTAATTTATACCTAAACGAGACGGATTGTTTGCCAACAGAGTGGCAGGAAGCGCTTATCGATACGACGGAAATGGAAAAGGCGAGATTAGTTGCCGATTTTATTGCCGGAATGACAGATCGGTTTGCCCTGCTTGAACATAAAAGATTATTTGACACATCAACATTTGAATTATGAATATTTTTAAAAACTTTCAAGATGAAATTAAAAACATCATCTCTACTTTAAGTGCGGAAGGTAAATTACCTGCCGACCTTGATCTGAAAAACATCACTTCTGAACCGCCACGTGACACTAGCCATGGTGATATTGCCACCAATGCAGCGATGGTTCTTGTTAAACAAGCAAAAATGAAGCCCCGTGATATTGCACAAATGATTGCCGATGGGTTAAGGGCAATTGATATTGTGGAAGATGTTGAAATAGCCGGACCCGGCTTTATCAATATTTGCTTTAAATCGTCCTTCATCCAAAATCAAATATTACCTATTTTAAATCTAGGTATAGATTACGGTAGAAGTGACCGTGGTGCAGGCGAAAAAGTAAATGTTGAATATGTATCTGTGAACCCAACGGGGCCACTTCATGTGGGCCATTGTCGTGGTGCCGTATTTGGTGATGCGCTCGCCACACTGCTTGATCATGTAGGTTTTGATGTGACCCGTGAATATTATATCAATGATGCAGGTGGTCAGATTGATGTATTGGCGCGTTCGGCATATCTGCGTTATTTAGAAGCTCTCGGTCAACCTGACCAAGAAATTCCTGAAGGATTATACCCGGGCGCATATCTTATTCCTGTGGGGGAAGCTTTGGCTAATAAGTTTGGCGATAAATGGAAAGATAAACCTGAAAGTGAATGGCTTGTTGATATACGTGTATTTGCCACTGAACAGATGATGGAATTAATTCGCCAAGACCTAGATACGCTCGGCATTCGTCATGATGTTTTCTTTTCTGAACTCAGCCTTCATGAAAATGGTGATATTCAAAAAGGCCTTGAACAATTAGAAGCCAAAGGCCTAATTTATCAAGGTGTGCTTGAGCCGCCAAAAGGAAAGCTTCCAGACGATTGGGAAGCGCGTCCGCAAACGCTTTTTAAGTCTACAGAATTCGGTGATGATGTTGATCGTGCGCTCAAAAAATCTGATGGTGCATGGACATATTTTGCCGCTGATGTCGCCTATCATAGTAATAA
>JABIPV010000073.1 GCA_018699075.1 Kordiimonadaceae bacterium
AAAATTGCCAGATGAGTAGTTTGACAATATCGAAAACATTTGCACCCATCACTTTACGAATACCGATTTCCTTGGTCCTGCGTTCTGCTGTAAAACTAGCAAGTCCGTAGAGACCGAGGCAGGCAATTAATATAGCAAGTCCCGAAAAAGCAGCGAGCATGGTCGCCTGCCCCTGTTCGGCTTGATATTGCCCGGCAATGGCATCGGTAAGAAACTCATATTCAAGCGGGATGCCTCCAGCCTCCTGTTGCCATATGGTGCGTAAATCCTCTATCAAGCTCAAAGGGGCGCCTGAATATTTAATGCTAATTGCCGACGCATTATACGTTCTCAATGTATATACTTCTGATCGGGTAGTTTTTCGCAAGCTTTCAAGGTGAAGGTCAGCAATGACGCCAATAATTTCATACTCCGCATCAAAGGCGCCAACACTACTATAAATAGTTTTACCAATAGCTTCCTGGGGTGAGCCTAGTTGTAATGTTCTAAGTGCGGTTTGATTGACAACGATAGAGGCTCTGTGACCTCTACCGGCTCTTATCTCATCAAAATTAGCCGCTTCATCGTTGCGGCCAAGTTGATAAGTGCGTCCAGCAAGAAGCTCAATTCCGTATGTTGTAAAATAATCATATCCCACCCTCCTGGTGCCCATAGTTAAGGCCTGTTCACGGGTCATTTCATCAGAACGCATACTCGCATTATTTTCATTTACATGCCCCGGCACAAAATTCGACCATGTTACATTTTGAACATTGGGAATACGTCTAAATTCACTGATCAATAACGGAAATTTCTCCGCGATACTGCCCCGGCCTATTCCCCTGACAACCAATAAGTTTTCTTCATCATAGCCAAGGTCGATTGTTTTCGAAAACTGCATCTGACCATAAATAACCGCAGTCGAAACAAATAACGATATAGATACGGTGAACTGAATGATAACCAGGGCCATCCTTAACTTTACAGAGGCTTTTGTTTCTAATGATTTATTAGCTTTTAAAACAACCGCTGGACGGAAGCTTGACAGAATAAGGGCCGGATAAAAAGATCCCAAAACCCCAACAATAAAAGCAAAGGTGAGAAAAAGCATAATTTCAGAACTGCCGTAACTTAAAGCAAGTTCTTTTCCTAAAGCTTCGTTATAGATTGGTAACGCTAGTTCAACGATGACCAGAGAAATTAATAACCCTATCAAAGTTAAAAATATACTTTCACCGACAAATTGAATGATTAGGTTTTTTTTAGAAGCTCCGACAACTTTTCGCAAACTGACTTCCTTAGCCCGCTGGCTGGCACGGGCTGTGCTTAAATTGATAAAATTAATAATGGCGATAAGCAGAATAAGAACGGCAATAGCAGAAAATGTAATAACGGTTGTCATGCTGCCGCGAACACGGTCTTCACCCATACCAACTGCATTTAAATGAAAGTCCTTGATATTCATTGATTTTATATCGAAAAAACTAGATATTTTCTGGGTGGGATTGTCAGCTTGAAGCGGAAAATTACGGTCAATGAAGTCAGGCATTTGACTATTGATTTCTTGAATATCAGTTTCCGGATTAAGAGAATATAATAACTTTGCCCCCATTGAACGCCATTGAATAAAAAGCCAGGTTTCTTTCATCCAGTCTTCTTCTACGATGAGAACCATTGATTTAATATCGACCTGACTATTGGTCGGCATGTCTTCAATGATCGCCATCACCACATAATCCCGCTTGAATAAATTAAAATCAAGGGTGAGAACTTTCCCAATTGGCTCGGTATCATCAAAATACTTTTTAGCTAGTGTTTCATTTAGCACAAGTCCTGTATTTGTGCTTAGAGCTGATTTCAAATCACCTTTAAGAACATTAAAGTCCAAAATGTTGATAATATCAGCATCAACGATGGTGATGCCTTCAACAAATATTTTACCTTCCTGTATCAGGGTTGGTTCTGTTGTCCAGTAACGTGCGGCATATTCGATTTGTGGAAAATCTTTTTTAAGGGCGTGCATTACCGGACCTGGAGTAGCAACAAAACGCATCGGGTCTCTTGCACTGGGGGTAATGGTAACGTGGGTCCGGTAAATATTATCTGCATTTGACCAAAAACTATCATAAGACAGCTCATCGCGCACAAAAAGTGTGATCAGAATTACAGCAGCAATTCCGATAGCCAGTCCCATAATATTTATGGTGCTAAAAAGCTTGTTGCTTATTATATGCCGCCAGGATGTAGTCACGTAATTTGCTGCAATCACCTTTTCTTCCTTCACAAAGAAACATGGCCATTTGAATTATACTTAACACTATCTATAAGAATTTTGAAAATACAGAAAATTGCGGTAAACAGCATCTTTTTTGCGACAAGGAGAATGTCTGCTTTGGGTCGAAAGC
>JABIPV010000235.1 GCA_018699075.1 Kordiimonadaceae bacterium
ACATTTTTCGGCAACAGAACAGCATCCAAGGGATTTCGATAATTCCATATATCATGGTGTTACAGACGGTAGCGTTTTAAGAAGTTCAAATGGAAATATTTTAGATGATGATTTAACTGACCAAGATGCAATTGAACCGACAGATTTAACCTTGGTTTATAAAGGGGGCGCGGAAAATGTAGCCTGGACCGTTGATATGGAAATGGATCAGGATGATCATCCAGTTATTGCTTTTTCAGTGCAAAAAAATAGTGCGGGCATGCCGGTAGGTCAGGGCGGTACGGATCACCGTTATCATTATGCTAGGTTTGATGGGACCGAATGGACGCAATCTGAAATTGCTTTTGCAGGGACGCGGTTATATTCCCGAGAAGATGATTATACGGGGCTTATGGCGCTTGATCCGCAGAATGTGTCACAAATGGTTATTTCAACCAATGCTGACCCGGATACTGGTGAACCTCTGATAAGTAACGCTGACGGGAAGAGGCACTATGAAATATTTGAAGGTATTAGCAAGGATCAAGGGGAAAATTGGATCTGGTCAGCGCTTACGTATAATTCAAATGTAGATAATATCCGGCCCGTAATTCCCAATTGGCATAGTGATCAACGTGTGGTGCTTTGGATGCGTGGGACATATATAACCTATACTGATTTTGATACACAATTGGTGGGAATAATTCAAAAGAGATAATTTTAGTTCCTTATTGACGCTCGTTAGGTGAGCTTCTATGTTTTACGTATAAAAATATTATAAGGGAAGAACAGACCATGTTTGCATCTATAAACAAAATCAAAAACACATTGAAATCAATGCTAATCTTAGGATGCGCAGTGACAGCACTTACGGTTGGCGAGATTGCGACGGCCCAAGAAAACCAACCCAATGTAGTGGTGATTTTTGTTGATGATATGGGATATGGTGATCTTGGCACTTACGGCCACCCGACCATCCGTACGCCAAATTTAAATCAAATGGCAACGGAAGGAATGAAGTGGACAAATTTTTATTCTCCCGCAAATGTATGTAGCCCAAGCCGAGCAGGGCTTATGACTGGGCGCCTGCCGATCCGTTCAGGAATGCAGGGCGATGGAGAAGGTCTGCGCGTATTGTTTCCGTTTTCTGCGGGTGGATTGCCAGCGACAGAAAAAACCATTGCTGAAGTGTTAAAAGATAAAGGCTACGCAACAGCCGCAGTTGGTAAGTGGCATCTTGGTCATCTACCGCAGTTTTTGCCCACTTCACAAGGCTTCGACAGCTATTTCGGTATTCCTTACAGCAATGATATGAACCAGGTGCAAGAATTAACGAAAGCAGGTTACCCGGACACATTTTTTGAAGAACCGGATATCCGTAAATGGAATGTACCATTGATGCGTGATGAGAAAATTGTTGAACGCCCCGCCGATCAAACAACGATTACCAAACGTTATACGGAAGAAGCCGTTAAATTTATTAATCAAAAGAAAGATGGTCCGTTCTTCCTTTATCTTGCCCATAACCTTCCCCATGTACCGCTTTTTGCCTCAAACGATTTCTTGGGCACCAGTGATGCAGGTTTTTATGGTGACGTGATTGAAGAAATTGATTGGAGTGTCGGTCAAGTGCTTGGTGCGCTAAAAGATAATGATTTAGATGATAATACGCTTGTGGTCTTTACGTCTGATAATGGGCCTTGGCTTATGTTTAAACATCATGGTGGCACAGCAGGGCTTCTAAAAGACGGCAAAGGGACAACATATGAAGGGGGCATGCGGGTTCCGGGAATTTTCCATTGGCCGGGAAAAATTAAACCGGGTGTGATCCATGATATTGGATCAGCGATGGATATTTTACCGACAGTTGCAGCAATGACCAATAGTGATTTACCGGACGACCGTATTTATGACGGTGTTGATTTAAGCCCTGTTTTATTTGAAGGAAAAGAAGGCGGTCACGAAACAATTTTTTATTATCGCAGACACGAATTAATGGCTGTACGTTACGGTGATTTTAAAGCGCATTTTATGACTGAATCTTCTTATCGCGATGATAATGAATATGCGGTTCATGCGACGCCGTATTTATATAACCTTATGGTTGACCCTTCGGAAAAATACAATATTGCCGCCGATCATCCAGATGTGATCGCCGCGATTAGAGATATCGCCACAAAGCATAAGGCGTCTGTTCGCCCTGTGGAAAATCAATTTAATAAAGTTGTTGATTTTGATTTTTAACATGCCATGAAGAATGATAAAATTGACCACCATTTTAATGAATTTTCACCGGTAGATTTTAATATTTTCGGTGATACCTCACTTTATCAAAGACTGGTGAGTGAGAATTTGCCCGCTGAAAAAATTGCGGCACTGCATAATCATATCACGGTGATAAAAGACCAAATACAGAGCCTGATTAATCAGGAAGATGAGCAACTGACAACGGTTTATGGGTTTTTGACGCTGAATGAACAGGAAGATTATTTGGCGTTTCTTGTGAGCTTGGATGAAGATATAAAGAAATACATCTTAATCGCCAGCTAAGGGTTTTGTCCTGTGAACATCGAAAAAAACATATTATAAACCATTTTGAACGTCTACTTCCGACCAAAAGCAGACGTTCAGATCACACCTTTTTTGACCATTTCAATCAATTAAGGTACTCTCCATTAATCACAGGAGAAAATTTGATCATGCGTAAAGTTTTACAAAAATTATTTTTAATACCTTTTGAACTTTTACCATTTACTTTGGCAACCGCACAGGACGGACTAATAGCGAAAGGTGCAAGAGTTGTTACCGAGAGTGATGGTTATATTTTTCTAGAGGGGCCAGCATCAGATAAGGCTGGAAATCTTTACTTCACTGACATTGATAACAACCGTATTCATATGATGACACCTGATAAAAAGTATAGCGTCAAATATGAACCTAGCAATCATGCTAACGGCCTTTTCATTGACCTTGACGGGGACCTGTTAATTTGTGAGCAATCGGCGGTCAGGATTACCAAAATGGATAAAGACGGTAATGTGAGCGTCGTGATCGGAAGTTATAAAGGAATCCGATTTAATAGCACTAACGATGTTTGGGTTCATCCAAACGGCTCCCTATATTTTACAGATCCATATTATACTCACCCACTGAGTGGTACGTCGCAAGATGGAAATCACGTCTATCACCTTGCATCTGACCGTACAACTATCAATCGGGTCGTGCATGATATGGTTCAACCAAATGGCGTAATCGGCACCGAGGACGGTAAGACGCTCTATATTTCAGATACAACGCTGAACAAAACTTTCAGTTTCACTATAATGCCGGATGGAGGCTTGAGCCAAAAGAAAGTATTTGCCCATCAAGGCTCAGACGGCATGACTATGGACGAGCGTGGAAATGTTTATCTTACTTGGAACGGCGGCGTTAGTGTCTATAGCCCTATCGGCGATAAGATAGAATTTATAGAACTTCCCCAGGAACCAGCTAACGTAACTTTTGGGGGCATAAATAAAAACATACTCTACATGACGGCACGAACGGCACTCTTTTCTATCAAAATGAATGTTAAAAGTAGCCGTTAATAGACGAATATGGCTATTTATTATGAGTAAGTCAAAAATGTAAAGTGCGAACGTCTGCTTATGGCTGAAAGCGGACGCTCAAAATCATAAATTATTGATTTATATATCTTGCATTAACCAGAGTTAACTGGTGTGCCATCTCGGCTTCCATGTGTTCAATTAGGGCGATATATCGCGGATGTGTGTGAAAGGATATGTACTCTGGATCCAATTTAAAATATTGGAGCTAACCGTATAAATTGACGCATTTTACTTTTTAGAATAATTATAAAAAATATTAAAAGTCATTATATTTAAAATATTATGATCTGATTGTTTGGTGGCAGCGTAAACAATATACAATTAACATAAACAACTTATTGATCAGGAGCCCGGACATGATCCGCAAAAATATTCTTAAACTTGCTGCTATTACCGCAATCAGCCTTAGCACGATTGCACCTACTTTCGCACAAATGAAAAACGACATTGTTGACACTGCTATCGCGGCAGGTTCCTTTAAAACACTTGTGGCCGCTGTACAAGCAGCCGGCCTTGTAGACACTTTAAAAAGTGACGGCCCTTTCACCGTATTTGCCCCAACCGACGCAGCGTTTGAAGCATTACCAGTAGGGACTGTAGAAAGCCTGCTTAAACCTGAAAACAAAGATACGCTTGTTAAAATACTGACTTATCATGTTGTGTCTGGCAAAGTGATGTCGGCTGATATCGCCGGTCAGACATTGAGCCCTGCAACCGTAGAAGGAAGTACGGTCGATATTAATGCCACAAATGGCGTTATGATAAACGGTGCCAATGTTATCACAGCAGATATTGAAACAAGCAACGGCGTAATTCATGTCATAGATAAAGTTATTATGCCTAATTGATAGTCCTCCCCACTATTCTTTAAGCATAATTAGCATGGCCCACGCTGGGCCATGCTGTTCTATTTATACATTGTCTTAATTGGGATATGGTAGACAACAATGATAAAAGTATTTTTTGATGATAGATGCCCTATATGCAGCAGAGAGATTGATTATTATAAAAGAATAACTCCTTCTGCCGATATTGTATGGTGCGGTATAAGCCAACATATTAGCACACTTGAAAAAAATGGTATTTCATATATTGAAAGTTTAAAAGTAATTCATGCAATAAATACAGAAAACAAACATTTTCGTGGTGTCGATGTATTCATTTTGATTTGGCAACAAACCTCTAATTGGAGATGGTTTGCAAAGATCGTGAAACTCCCTGTAATTTACCATGTAAGCAAGGCTTTATATAGTATATTTGCACATTGGCGTTTTAATCGATTGCCCCTTTGTAAGATAGGGAATAAAAATGACTGTCTTAAGTTATGAGTGAAATTGGCAATGTCATAAAAGTTCGCAACTCTATGCAACAGGATTATCAATATGAATTGGTGGAATATGAAGGTAAAAATTTCGCGGATGATTTTAAACCTCATTTTACTCCTAAAGAAATGTTGTCGATGGGCGTTTTTGAGGGAAAATATTTAAACAGCTGCACAGAAGAATATCCGAGCGATTGGTTTGAAGATGCTCTTTTAAGCGATAAACCAAACCTCTCTTTAAATCACTTTTCTATAAAAAGTAGACAACCTATAAGTATATGGCGCAAAAAAGGGTGGATCATGATAGATGATCCTCGTGGGTGGTTTGAATGGTATTGTCGTTATTATCGCGGACGACGCCATAAAGGCATGGATCAAATGCAAATTAAACGCTGGCGTGGTTTTTCACGTCATGCGGGGCAAATTAGGGCAAATTGTGAACCCGGGGACATATGGTGTCGGCCTCGTCAACGCCAAGCATTACTTCAATGGGCTCACGATCCGTTTATTTAAGACGATACGAGAGTTAAATTTTATATTAGGTATTTTAAAAATGAAATTCGATGGCCAAAAAGACTATAATCACAATGGGCGTTTGCCTAAAACTGGTGTGATCATTACCAATCTGGGGACGCCGGATGCACCTGAGCCGCAAGCTTTAAGACGATATTTAAAGGAGTTTTTAAGCGATCCTCGTGTTGTAGAAGTGCCGCGTCTAATTTGGTGGTTTATTTTAAATCTGGTTATCGTTCCGCTGAGGTCAAAATCATCAGCGAAGAACTATAAAACAGTATGGACAGATGATGGATCACCGTTGCTGGATATTACGCTACGTCAAGCGGCGGCGCTGCAAACCAAGGTTGATCAAAATTATGGCATAAATAAAGTTGTTGTTGCGGGGGCGATGCGATATGGCACCCCATCGATTAAAAGTGTCCTTCAATCTTTTACAAAAGAAAACATCCGAAATATCGTCGTTTTGCCACTATATCCACAATATTGTGCCGCGACCAATGGATCCACTTTTGACGCATTCGCCAAGGAGTTCATTAAATATCGCTGGGTTCCAGAATTTAAATTCATTAGTGGGTATCATTTAAAGCCGTCCTATATAGATGCAATGGCAAATTCAATTTCTGATTATATTGACAGGAAAGGGTTGCCGGACATTTTGTTATTTTCTTATCATGGCATTCCTCAGAAATATCTTGACCGCGGCGACCCTTATTACTGTTTCTGTATTCAAACGACACGGTTAATTCAGCGAAAATTAAAATTAGAAGATGATAAAGTCATGACGACGTTTCAATCGCGTTTTGGTAAAGAACAATGGCTACAACCTTACACCGATAAAACATTACAATCTTTGCCGGCACAAAACATTAAAAATATCGCCGTAGTCTGTCCAGGTTTTTCCGCTGATTGCCTTGAAACTCTTGAGGAAATCAAAATAGAAAACAAGGAATACTTTATCGAAGCGGGTGGTGAAAGCTATGATTACATTCCTTGTCTTAATGATGACCTTGGTCATATAAATATGATGTATGACCTTATTGAAGAAAATTTGCCCAATCAATATGAAAACATAACGTCGCATACATTAAAAAACTAAATAATCTGATCCAGTCCTGTGTCCTATTCGTATAAAGAAACACATAACAAACAGGAGAATAAAATGTTAGAAAAATTAAGATTATTGAAAAATAAATTTACCCCGCCAACAGGAAACGAGTTGATACTTAAAGAATTAAAAACAAAAAAATTACAAATTAAAAATACTATTTTGAATTTAGCCAGAAAGAAAAGTATCCACAGAAAAAAGAGATACCATTTGAGGACAAAACGATTGTCTCGCATTGCTAGTCTCGCGTGATGTCTTTGAATAGGATTGCAGTTCAAATAATTATTGCAAACCATAGGAAAACCTATTCTGAAAATCATCTAAATAATCCGGACTTTTGTTAATAAATGTCCGGATTTTATTTTTTTTAACATATATTTGTAATGCCAGATATTTCATTTTATACCTTAGCCCAAAAGGTGAACTGCGAGTGTCTGCTTTTGGCCGAAAGCAGACGTTCGTATTGTAGGTGATTGGTTACGGTGTTTCAAAGTTTTATTGCTATATTTACTTGGAAAAAATCATTACCACTTCCCAGCTGTCCAAAAATATAATACACCTGTTTTGTGTCTCTTTCATGAGATACTATTTTTAGAATAAACTTTGAATGCCAAATAAGGCACATAAACAAACGAGGACGTAATGAATATACTTAAACTTGTACTACTCACTATCATCACTATTGCTCTTTCTGCTTGCGGAGAAAGCAGTGATAAAAGTACTGGGTCTGCAGCCGTTAAGGACGCAGCTGCAAACATGGAAGCAGCAACTGAAGAAGCCAAGGAAGAAGCTGAAAAAAGAGCTCAAGAACTTGAGGACCTGGAAAATCAATAGAACTACATAAGAATGTGAATGCTGAGCCGGTAATAAAACCGAATAATGGCTTATGCTTCCATAGAGAAAATAGTTCTCCTCTTGAATGTCCGCTTTTTACTGAAAGCGGACATTTTTTGTGTCAACACAGCAACTGTTTTAGAATATAATATGCATCACTGTTTTTTTCTATTAAACTAACCCAAAAGGGAGAGAAACATGTCTGAGGGGACGAAGAAGTTACTAGGGTTTTGGGATTTGATGAGCATCTCACTGGGACAAATTATTGGTACCGGAGTTGTTGTTCTCACTGGCATAAGCATCAGCATGACAGGGTATGGTGCGCCGTGGGCTTTTATACTGGCGCTTGCGATTGTTGCTATTCCAACGATCTGTATTGCGGCGCTTGGTTCCGCTGTTCCTAACACAGGGGGCAATTATACCTATGTGCGCGATATGCTCGGACCCCGAACGTCGTTTTTATACCTGTCTTTGCTGGTCGCGGGGCAGGTGATACTCGCCAGCTATGCTATCGGCTTTGCGGAATACGCGCAGGCACTTTTTCCTGATATCAACATGATGCTCGCGGCGGCTGCCATTATGGTACTTTGTTATTTAGCAAATCTGATGGGTATCATAGCAGCCGCGCGGTTCCAATCAATAATGGTTGTTGTGTTGGTCGGATCGCTTATTATTTATATATTTTCCGGCTTCACTCATATCGAAGACTACAGTCATTATTCCAATCCTGATCTTGTGCTCCCTGATGGGATAGGCGGATTTTTCGCCGCCGCTTTTCTACTTCGCCTTGGACTAATTGGATCAGAGTTTGTATCAGAATTTGGCGGTGAAATGGAAAACCCGGGAAAGCTGATACCGATGGTTATGGGAATTTCACTTCTGTTGGTG
>JABIPV010000329.1 GCA_018699075.1 Kordiimonadaceae bacterium
ATCTAATAAATTAAGAGCATGTTCAACAGCTTCACGAACTTCGCCCGTGGTTGAACCGTTTAGACCATTACGGTTTTCCCATGCTTGATCGATAACAGTTTCTAAAGACTGGTCATTCATAATTTTATCCTTATACGTATTTAATATTTTAATGCGAACATATCGTTTCGCACTATGCTGTCAAGTCATTCACTAGTGCTTAACACATTATTTAGCCAACTTGATAAATTCGGGGCAATATAATCCACATTTTCTTCATCGTGGCCACTATCGGACCAAAGTGTATCCGTTGGCACCCATACGGTTGTCATACCTAATTCTGCAGCGGGGTTTAAGTTGCCAGCGATATCCTCAATCATGACAGACTTTAATGGGTCGATGGCAAACTTATCAATCATTTTATGATAACTACGGATATCTGGTTTTGGCAGAAAATCTGCATCATGGATATCAAAAAAATCTGTGAAAGTATCGTTAAGTCCGATTTTAGAAAGCACCTTTTGCGCATATTCCGTAGAAGCGTTAGTATAAATAAACTTCTCCCCTGGCAATTTTCTTATTGCATAATTAAGTGCCTCATCGGGATTTAATACTGTAAAATCAATATCATGGACAAAATCAAGAT
This sequence comes from Kordiimonadaceae bacterium, assembly GCA_018699075.1. Classification (GTDB taxonomy): domain Bacteria; phylum Pseudomonadota; class Alphaproteobacteria; order Sphingomonadales; family Emcibacteraceae; genus Pseudemcibacter. The sequence continues at coordinate 626 of JABIPV010000329.1, forward strand.
ATGCCTGTGGCTCTATTCTATGCTCGGTCATTAAGCCCCTTAAGGTGGTGCCATAATTATTAAAAAACCGCTTTTGACGTTTCTTAGCTTCAGCGTAAGAAACATTAAACATATTTTCAATAAAAGCCCCCATTTTGAAGTCCACCTGAGAAAACAGGTCAACTTTAGCAGGGTATAAAGTATTATCTAGGTCAAAGACCCAATATCTTATCTTTTGCATTATGAATTTCCGTGAGATAAATTTTAATTAATATAATTGCGGTTTATTATTTTTGTAAAGGAAATATTAAGACTAAATCAGTAAATTAAGATCAAGACGAGTGGGGTAGTTATTTTTTGTTAATTTATTGATTTGGGCACCATGGAAAGCAACATTACACGCATCCTTAAACAGGCGAAAGTTTCACTTACTGAAACCGTTCTTAGTGATACTATAAATAGTTTTATTACACCCGAACAAATTATCACAAATTATAATGGTCCAGCATTATTAGTCGATAATACCTTAAATATAACTCAACAAAACATATATGCCGATAATTTGGTAACGGCAATTAGCAACGAAAACCAAAACGTTATTAGCATTATCATCCGCTGCATCAACAATAACTGTCCGGATAATCAAAAATTTACATTAGAAGATGAAACAGGCACACGTCATTATGACTTATTTGCCTTTCCCGTAAAGTCTGATGACACTAATGGAAATATTTCCGTATTGTTATTTGGAAATGATACGACGGTTGAACACCATTTAACCAAAGCTTTGGTTAATTCTAGACAAATGTTTAAAGATCTCGTTTCTTGTTCCACTGACTTCGCTTGGGAAACAGACGACAATGGTCGTTTTAAATATGTCTCTCCCAACGGAATATTAGGCTACACAGCATACGAATTAAATGACAAACGTGCTGCAAACCTTATTGTCGGTGATGATGGTATAAATCCTTTTGATACTCTTGATACCATAAACGATGTGGAAATATGGCTTCAAAGAAGTGATGGGTCATTTGCATGTGTTCAAGTTTCAGCCAGCCCCATCATTGATAACAATTCCAGATGGCAAGGTGCTCGCGGTGTATGTCGTGACATCACCATTATGCGTGAACGTGAAGCAGCCTTAAGACGCATTCAAAATAACGAACAAATCCTTAAGAAGATCATTTCCACTATTCGTGATGAAATTGATCCGTCTAAAATATTGCATTCAACCGCCTTTGCAGCGATTGAAGGTATTGCTGCCCAACATTGCTATATCATTGGAATGAAAAATAATGCTGACGGTAAACTGATGGCGGAATTAAAAGCAGAAAGCGGCATGATTTCGGACCGTGACATATTGGATAAACTGAGCAAAAAAGCAATAGACGCCTGTAATACTGCAAAAAATAAATTACCCCCTTCTTTTGTTGAAGAAACAATAGGTGAATATTCTGTTCTTATCGGTTTCTCAAGACATCACGACAAATTAAATGGCGCCTTATTTATTTTAAATAAGAAAGACGACAAAGAGTGGAATACTGATGAAAAATCTTTATTTACAGGGATTACGTCTCATCTTGGCATCGCTTTTGAACAAATCAAAAACTACGAAAAACTTGAAAAACTATCCTGTATGGATGAATTAACGTCACTCGCTAATCGACGGTCTTTTTCAGATCAAATAAAAAAACGACTAATAATTCAAAAAAGACAAAAACATACTTGTGCTTTACTATATATTGATCTTGATAATTTTAAGCAGGCTAATGACGTATACGGGCACGCAAAAGGCGATGAAATATTAAAAACCTTTGCTAATATCTTAACTTTAAACACACGCGAAGAAGATATCTGTTGTCGTCTTGGAGGCGATGAATTTGCAGTATGGCTTGAAGATGTTAATGAAGTTACTGCATCGAAAAAAGCCGAAAATATAATAAAATGCAATGACGAATTACGAAAGTTGGCTAAAAATCTAGAAAAACCCTTATCTCTTTCAGTAGGAATAGCGTTATGCTCACCTGATACAGACCACACTTTAGACGCTTTACTGGATCATGCAGATAAGGCACTATACGAAGTGAAGAAAAATGGAAAGTCGGGTGTATCTTTAAGTTAAACGAAAGATTTATAATATAGTCTTTGTCTAGTAATGATAAAAATACCGGATCGCATAATTATGATATTTAATTTTTTTAAGAAGAAAGAAAAGGATGCCAAGAAGCTTGACACTTATGAAGAAGCACGTAGTGCTTTAGAAGGTCAAAAAACAAGCGATAAATTGATCCTTGCAGAACAATCTACAACTCCCAAAGAAGTTCTCTATTATCTTGCAGAAGATCCATCTGTTGAAATTAGAAAAAAAATTGCTGGCAACAACAATTCCCCATTACACGCGGATAAAATTCTTTCTAAGGATGAAAATGAAGAAGTTAAACATGAGCTAACTCGCAAAATTGCCCGTTTTTTCCCAGACATATCAATGGACAGCACATCAATAATTTGTGAAGAAGCCATAGAAATGATCGAAATTCTTGCGAAAGATCAACTACCATCTGTTCGACAAATTTTATCAGAAGAATTAAAAT
>JABIPV010000332.1 GCA_018699075.1 Kordiimonadaceae bacterium
ACATTTTGTTAATTTCTTTGCGGTTCAATAGAAGCTTCCTAACGCGTCTAGATTCGTGATTAAAACGGTTTGCTTGCTCATATTCTTTAATATAGCAATTGATCAGAAACATTTCACGATCTTTAACTTCCGCGTAACTATCGGCAATATTACTTTCAGCAGAACGCAGTGATTTAACTTCGGAACCGTATAAAACAATTCCAGCTTCAAATTCTTCTTCTATATGATAATTGTGCCGCGCTTTGCGGTTCATAGCGATTACTTTGTAAGCGCTATTTTTCTTATCTTCTGCCATGTTAATTACTTAATAAACCCGCTATGACTAATGCTGTTCTCATTTTTGCTTTTGTTTCTTCACTTATGGGCGTTAAAGGCAGCCGCAAATCTGCCTTACATAATCCAAGTAGCTCACCGGCATATTTCACTGGACCTGGACTGGGTTCAATGAACATAACATCATGAAGAGCCGTTAGCTTATCTTGTATGGTTAAGGCAGCGACAAAGTCTCCATTCAATGATGCTTTTTGAAAATCTGATACCAGTTTCGGTGCCACATTTGCCGTCACTGATATACACCCTGCCCCGCCGTGTGCATTAAAAGCGAGAGCGGTTTGGTCTTCGCCAGAAAGCTGAATAAAATCTGAACCACTGGCCATTCGTTGCAAAGGAACACGGGCAAGGTTTCCGGTCGCATCTTTTACGCCGATAACATTACCAAGCTCGCGGTAACATCTATCCATGGTTTCAACAGACATATCGACGACGCTTCGTCCCGGAATATTATAAATAATAATAGGAATATTAACGGCATCATTTATTGCTTTAAAATGTTGGAACATACCTTCCTGACTTGGCTTATTATAATAGGGAGTTACAACGAGGGCTCCATCAGCACCTGCTTTTTTAGCATGACTTGTTAAGCTGATTGCTTCGCGGGTTGAGTTGGACCCACATCCCGCAAGAACAGGCACCCGTCCGGCGACTTCTTCAATACATGTCTGTGTAACCAATTGATGTTCTTCATGTGTCAGCGTAGGGGATTCGCCTGTTGTACCGCACGGTACGACGCCATTTGATCCTTGCTCTATTTGCCAATTCACAAACTTTCGAAAAGCGTCAATGTCGACTTCTCTATTTTCAAAAGGTGTTATGAGGGCAGGTAAAGATCCACTAAACATTTTTTAATTCCATTTTCATTAAGTTAACTTGCAAAATAGTCCTCTATGAGAAGCACTGCAAGAATTAATGGAATAATAAATAAATTAAGCAAAAAAAAGGCGGGATTTAACTCCCGCCCTTAAAGTCATACGCTTAAGAAATTATGGGGACAATTCTCAAGCGAACGGGACATTCTATAATATATTAAGTTTTCTGATCGTTGCTGCCACGACGATTTCCACGGCGGTTTCCACGATCACCTCTGTCACGGCGATCATTTAAAATTCCATCATTATTACGGTCCATACGGTCAAACATACGTTCGCCAGCGGCTTTATACTCATCGGCGGAAACTTTACCGTCATTATCAGCATCTAAACCATCGAAGCGTTTTTGCAAACGTTCTGCATCGCGTTCCGCGTCACGTTCTGAATTTTCTGCTCTACGTTCTGCACGTCGAGCATTTCTTGCTGCACGATCTGCTTCTGATTTTGCTTTATATTCATCAAGGCTAATACCATCATTATTAGCATCGGTTTCAGCAAAACGCTTATCAAACATTGCTGCGAATTCTGATTTTTCAATAGTGCCGTTGCCATCAGTATCCATTGATGACATACCTCTGCCACCACCTTGTTGTGCGAGTACTGACCCTGTTAAAGCAAGGGCTATTACTCCGGTAATTACATATACTGTCTTTTTCATATTTTAATCTCCATTTTAAATCCCATTCCCTCACGTCATGTAACCATAATACGCAACAGAATTAAAAACCTGACGTTTTATTTTAATATTGAGATAAAAAGATCATATTTTGCGACTAAACCGTGGAATAGTTAGTAATACAGTCAAAAAACATAATAAACTCATGGCATAATATGCATTGCCACCGAAATTTTCAAACAACAGACTACCGAAATATGTTGAAAGTGCCATACCAAGACCCAGTGGGAAAGCCGTATAAAGGCTTTGTGCCGATCCAGAGAATTTCGTATCTATATTTTTGCTTAAATAGTTTATCGCCGCAAAGTGAGAAGCCCCAAATGTGAGCCCATGGATAAGTTGCACCGCGAATAAAATAGGTAATGAAACACTAAAGCCCATGACCGCCCAACGCAGAGCTCCTAAAACACCTATGATGGCAAAAATTAATCGCGTTGAAGTACGGTCAATAATTTTTCCCATAAATATAAATACGGCAATTTCAGCAATCACACCAATCGCCCATAAAAGGCCGATGATATCTTCATTTATACCACTATTTTTCCAATGAATACTTCCCATGGAATAATAGACGCCGTGACTCATTTGCAATAAACCTACCGCGCATAAAAACCAAATAAAATTAGGTTGCTTTAAGAGGTCTATTATTGGTGAAGTATTACTGGATTTAGACGATATTTTTTTATTCCCGCGAGGCAGGAATAACGCAGATATAAAAATAAGACATAAACAGCCAAATGACACCCAAACAACATAATCAACGGAATTACTTTTTAAAAACCAGCCCATAAAAACCGATGCAACAATGAAAGATGCCGAGCCAAATGATCTTATCCATCCATAATTCAAATGGTGTTTTGTGGTTTGACTTACCGTAATGGTTTCAAGCAACGGCATTATGGCAGGCATAGAAATATTCACAGCAACCGTTATGAAAAACAATGGCCAAAAATCAGCAACAACAAAATAAAATGCTGAAAACAGAACACTTAATGAAGTACATATTATCAATGGTCGCCAATATTCATCACGGCGGTCTGCAGCTTGGCTAATAAGTGGTGCCATAAATATTTTCATAAAATGTGGCACGGCGATAATGATGCCGATTTCACTTGGGCTTAACCCTTTATTTTCCAACCACATGGCCCAAAAAGGCGCCATAATGCCCAAATACAAAAAGAAACAGGTATAGTTTAGAGATAGCCGTGAAAAAACAGCTTCATTAATTTTCATAAAGTATATCTTCTAACTCTTCACGGCTTGCATTAAGTACTTTTTTAGAATGATCAAATGAAAACCCAGCCCGTGCCATCGCTGCCATTTCTTTTTGCTCAGTATTTTCTTGGGCTTGTTTAATTCTAAAAGCACCAAATTGTCTTCTTTTGATATATTTTATGCCACTTAGAATATTTATGTTGGGTTTTTCCTCACATAATTTTGAAATAACATCTGTTATTATCTCCGCAGGAACCCCTTTTGCCCTTAATTTATTTTGCATATTTGCAAGTGAATTACCTGCTTGCAAAAATGATCGCACTCTACTCTCAGCATATAACTTATCATCAACAAGACCTTGTTTGACGCAATTAGAAACAATATCTTTAATCCATTCCCTAGTTTCTTCTCGTAATTCGTCGCGGTTTTCTTCATCAATAATTATTTTTTCGACTTTTCTCTTTAATATAAATATTAAATTCGCCTCTGTTGTTGCATATCTTTCGAGGTATCGGTAGGCTACGCCAATTATATAACGTCGAGAAAGTTTGATTTTCTTTTTAAATTTTTTCATAAAGCGAGATTACCCTTTTCCCATGTCCGAGAATAGACCCCTTTCACATTATTTATACTTATTATTTTTAGCCCTTGTTTGGGGGTCCTCATTTTTAGTTATTAAGACTGTTACCACGAGTATTCCCCCGCTGACAATCGCCGCGACAAGGATATCAATTGGCGCATTATTAATTGCTGCATATGTCCTTTTAAAACGCGAAAAATTACCTTCACATTCTTCAATTTGGATAAAAGGCAGTATAATAGGTCTTATTGGGACGGGTATACCCTTTGCCCTGATCAGCTGGGCGGTTAAATATATAAATAGTGGTACTGCTGCTATATGCATGTCAATTATTCCGCTGTCTGTCTTTATCATGGCTCATTTTACGACCCACGATGAAAAAATGACTTGGCCAGGCCTGCTTGGAATAGTAAGTGGTGTGTGTGGCATAATCGTCCTTTTTTACGATACATTACAGGTGAATGATACAAATGGATTAGGCACTTATGCCCTAATCGCTATGTTAGTTTCTGCATTTGGATATGCCCTCGCAAACATTTTAATCAAACGATATGTCAAAACGGATCCTATAAATACCTCATTTGTCATGCTAACCACATCCGCGATTATTTTATGGCCAATCACCTTAATATTTGAACAACCATTTTCAATAGTAATTGAAAGTTCTGAAATATTTTCATTATTATATTTGGGCGTATTCCCTACGGGCATAGCCACTATGGTACTCGTGATATTTAACCAAAAGGCAGGACCAACTTTTGTATCTTATAATACTTATCTTATTCCAATTGTCGGTGTGTTTGCGGGTTACATTTGGTTAGATGAAATACTAAATGAAGCGGTTTTTCTTTCAATTATGTTCATTATGATTGGAATTTTTATTGCACAAAGGCAAAATAAATCAAAGATTAGATAAAATTGATGTCTTTACGAAAGTCCTTTATTTGTTGGCAAAATACAAAATCCCTTATAAAATATCTTTATTATATACAGAAATGACTTGCGATAATAAGCTGTACCATGTATCGAAGGTTAAATATATGTAACTGTTACATGGAAAAAAATGCAGTGAACTTTATTAATACGGGAAATCCTTATAATAATTATAAGGCATGTTCTTAAAAATTGAAGAAACATAGCTAAGCGACATAACACATACATGCATGAACCAACACCAACATTAGACCCCAGCCACCCAAGAAGGTATGCTGATTTCAGCACCTTACCAGAGGCGTTAGATTATGCCGCTGGTGGCAAAAGAGGGGTGAATTTTTATTCTCCACGTGGAGAACTAGAAAGCAGCATTACTTATGCACAAATTCGTGATCGAGCCCATGAAATTGGCCGACGATTGGTGCATTTTGGTATAAAAAGATATTCACGCGTTGCATTAATTGCTGAAACTAATGAAGATTTCGTCTGTTATTTTCTCGGATGTCAATATGCGGGGCTTTTACCGGTCCCTCTTCCCCTACCAACTTCATTTGGCGGCAGAGACGGATATACAGAACAGCTCCACCAACAAATGAAAAGCTGTGAAGCAAGTGTCGCATTATCAGCGGCATATATGCTCCCATTGCTCGATGAAGCCACCAACGGTCTGGGTATGGAATTTATTGGCTCACCCGATACTTTTGAAGCACAAGCAAGTTTGGCCGAAATCAAAAATGTAAAATTACCTGAGGTACACCCAGAAGATCTTGCTTATTTACAATATTCTTCCGGGAGCACACGTTTTCCACATGGCGTCGCAGTAACCCACAGTTCGCTGGTATCAAATTGTCATGGTATAGGCGTTGAAGCAATGGATGTGAATGACGATGACCGGGTAGTATCTTGGCTTCCTTTTTATCATGATATGGGACTTGTGGGAATGCTTCTATCCCCTATCACATGTCAAGTATCCATTGATTATATTGCTACAGAAGCTTTTGCGAGACGCCCTATTCAGTGGCTGAAACTTATTTCAAGAAATAAAGGCACCATATGCTCTAGCCCAACATTTGGTTATGAGATTTGTGCTCGTCGCGCCAATTCTACAGACCTTGAAGGGCTTGATTTATCAAGCTGGCGGGTAGCTGGAATAGGCGCAGATATGATTCGTCCTGATGTCCTTGAAATGTTTGCAGAAAAATTTAAAGACTGCGGTTATAACAAAAAAGCATTTATGCCCAGCTATGGCCTCGCTGAATGTACTCTGGCCGTCAGTTTTGCACCTACATTTTCTGGTTATACGGTAGATCTGGTAAGTGAAGATGTATTAAATGGCGATGTAAAATCCGTTAAAGAATATAAGAAAAATGGCAATGGTGCTAATTATCGTGAAGTTGTAAATTGTGGTAAACCACTTTCCTCATACAATCTTGAAATTCGTGATGAAAAAGATGTCGTCCTTGATGACCGCGAAATTGGCCGTATTTTCCTTAAAGGAAAAAGTGTAATGGTCGGTTATTACATGGATGAGGCTGCGACCAAACAATGTTTGTCAGAAGATGGATGGCTGGATACCGGTGATATTGGTTATATGGCCGACGGGTCGCTTTTTATCATTGGTAGAATTAAAGATATGATCATCATTAATGGTAAGAATCATTGGCCTCACGATATTGAATGGGCCGTTGAAAAACTACCAGAACTTCGTTCAGGTGATAGCGCTGCTATTTCTATTCCGGGTAAAAATAACGAAGAAGTTCCCGCAATTTTGGTGCAATGCCGCAAACGCGATGAAGAGGAACGTGTTGATCTTGAAAACAGAATTAAAAGCGAGGTTCAAGCCGTTATTGGCAAAACACCAGAGGTAATTTTGGTGCCGCCCCGCTCGCTTCCACGCACTTCATCAGGAAAATTAAGCCGCGTAAAGGCCAGAAGACAATATCTTGAAGGCCAATTGACTTAAAATATATTAGTTAATTGACGAAACGCTTTATAGAGCGCTAATCTTAGAATAAAAGGATTAGCGTTTTCTTTTGGGACCTAGGATGAATAAACATATAGCAGTTACAGGCGCCACTGGGTTTGTAGGCCAACATTTGCTTTGCCAACTTATTTCTAAAGGATATAAGGTTACTGCGCTCACCAGACGCCCACAAAAGCCAATAGAAAATGTTCATTGGATTCTCGGTGATTTTGAAAGTGCTTCATCACTAAGAGAACTTGTTCAAGATGCAGATGTGGTTATTAATGTTGCTGGATTGGTCAAAGCACCTAACTTAGATGATTTTCAAAAAGCAAACTCCATTGCCGTTGATGCATTGATGAATGCCATAAAGTCCGCTAATAAAATACCCTATTTTATCCAAATTTCTTCACTCACCGCCAGAGAGCCAACTATCTCTGATTATGCAAGAAGCAAATTCGACGGCGAAGAGAAAGTAAAAAACAATAATTTAAACCTTAACTGGACGATATTAAGACCGCCTGGAATTTATGGGCCCAAAGATACTGAAACATTGAAAATATTCAATTTGATAAAATGGCATCTCGCTCTTTTTCCCGCAAATCGTCACCATAGAGTATCATGGATACACGTTTTTGATTTAGTGAAAGCAATTACATTCTTGATAGAAAGCAATGACCACTTTAGCCAGATCATTGAAATTGATGATGGTCATGAAAAAGGTTATTCTCACGAAGAATTTTTCAAGATTAGTTCTGATATCATGGGCATTAGTCCTTTAAAAATCACTTTACCTCAGTGTTTATTAAGGTTTATTGGTCACACAAATGACATATTAGGGCATATAGTCGACTACGTTCCGATGGTTTCGGTAAAAAAAACTAACGAATTATGTCATTCTAATTGGGTTGTGGATAAAACAAAAACGATAAAAGGCTCTGAATGGCGCGCAGAATATGACTTGCAAAAGGGACTTAAAGAAACACTCGACTGGTACAAAAATAACTAATATATTTAATGATAGATTTTGAGCTTTATTTTTTGTAAGTTAGCCGACCACTTCTAAGAGAAAAAACATGACACTTAATACTTCAGAAATATTCGACCAAATTTGCGAAATTATGACCCCTTTTAATATTAAGGCCATTTCAATAAAAACGGGTACGACATTTGCTTCTGATCTTGAACTTGATTCACTTGCCGTGATGGATATGTTGGCGGCTATTGAAGATCATTTCGATGTTACTGTTCCTCTAAATATTCTCCCGGATTTAGAAACAGTTGGTCAGGTTGCAGAAGCCATTAAAACCATTTTAGACGAATAAATTTAGTTTACTCAATAAGCAGCCATAATATGACCTTAGATCTTTTTGAAAAATTCAACACGACAATTGAAAACTTTAATCAACTTCCATCCGGAGAATTAAATCCGTTCACAGTGGTTATGGATAAAGTAATTTCCCCCACTGAAGCGATTATCAATGGACGTAAGACCATTCTTGCTGGCACCAACAATTATATGGGTATGACCTATAATAAACAATGTATGGATGCCGCAATTGAAGCCCTAAACACATTCGGCACTGGTACGACTGGTTCGAGGGTTTTAAATGGTACATATAACGGTCATAAGAAATTAGAAGCAAGCTTGAATGATTTTTATGGAACAGATCACGCAATTGTATTTTCAACCGGTTATCAAGCCAACCTTGGTGTGATTGCAACAATAGCGGGGCCAAAAGATTATGTGGTAATCGATGCAGATAGTCATGCCAGTATTTATGATGGCTGTGCTATGGGCAACGCAACAATTGTGCGTTTCACACATAATGATCCGGAAAACCTTGAAAAACGCCTCGCGCGGATCAGAAGAAAAGACCCAGAAGCCGGTATATTAGTGGTTATTGAAGGCGTCTATAGTATGCTGGGCGATCAAGCTCCAATTAAAGAACTTGCTGAAGCTTCAAAAAAACATGATGCTTTTGTCCTGGTTGATGAAGCGCATTCAATAGGCGTATTTGGTCAAACTGGACGTGGAGTTGCACAAGAACAAGGCGTTGAGCATTTAGTAGATTTTACGATCGGCACTTTCAGTAAAAGTGTGGGAACGGTAGGCGGATACTGTGTTTCAAATCATCCTAAATTTGACGTTCTAAGACTTGTTTGTCGTCCTTATGTATTTACAGCATCGTTACCACCATCTGTTGTTGCCTCAGCAACGAAAGCGTTAGAACTCATAAAAGACAGTAATTTAAGAGTTAAGCTTCTCGAAAATTCAATGCGCCTGAATAAAGGGCTAGCAGATGCAGGTTTTAATATGGGCACCACAGGTGAAAGCCCCATTGCGGCAATTATAATAGATGAGCAAAATACGGCCATTGCTTACTGGCAAATGATGATGCAGGAAGGGGTTTATGTCAACCTTGCGGTACCACCTGCTACGCCTAATGGCTTAAATCTTATGCGCTGCAGCTTATCAGCAGCACATACTTTCGAACAAATTGATTATATGCTGGAAAAATTCATTTCTGTAGGTAAAAATTTAGCTGTATTATAGGGGCGTTTTTTTTAATGCAGATGAATGAAAGTTAAGGATTCTGATGTGGTGATAAGTAATTCTCCGCTTACATCAGTTTCATAGAAGCAACCATCAACAACGAAGTTTTTATTTAATACCAGCCGAGCATGTTCAATTTCCGTAATGGTGTGCCCCGGTACCATATTATTTCCATAACTACCTTTTAATATTTTTTTACCTGTGTTTAAAATAGCATCTTTCGTGTTTTCCACACTGATAAAGTTAAGTGAATTTTCTTTCCTACGGTCAGGAAACTTTGTTCCTAAGAACATCCAGTCTAAACCGCTAAGCAGTACCATAAAATAACGCCCTAGAACTGCGCCACGTTGATTTCGGCTTATCCTAATCATTTCATCAATATCATCAGATTTCTTAGATTTCATGTAAGCTTTAGACAATAAAGATAATATTGTTGTGTAATTCTGGATAAGTTGTTTAATTCCAGATCGATATAGAGTTCTTTTAAATAGTGATTTTTGGTTTATGATCTCACCCGTACAAAAATACAATCCATAGAGCTTACCCACATGCAATACCCCTTCCACTTTTATCAGCGGGGCTTTGACAATATGATTTAACAAAGTACCGGATTTATGTTTTAACAATATGTGTTTTAAATCTTTATGGGCCCGATCCGCAGTAGCACCGAAGCTTTGAGAAATAAATCGATCTTCATCGCCGGATAAAACAGAGATAGGAATGCCGATATTGCCAAATGGCTTCTTATCAATTAAATATTCAAATGTAGCTGAGGATAAGGCTTTACCACCAACAATAACAATAGCACTGACATTACATTGCTTAAAACGGGTCAAAGCTTCACCAATATCCATGAAATTTTTCACTTCATAATGAATAATGCCTTCGCCTTCTCGTTTTATTACCTTCCTGATTTGATCCATTTCATTATTATTAGAAAATGAATCAGGGCTAGTCAAAATAGCAATCATGTTAACTTATTGATCCTGCTTTATCCTTTAAAATTATATTTATTACTTTTAGAATATATATCGGCAAATTGAAACACTTATGCCCTATATTGGACATAAAGTAGTGGCATAAGCGAAAAAGATTTATTATTTTGCTTAAATTTCCTACAATGCTGACATTTATGTCTAAAATCATTACACTTTAGGCTTAAATGAGCTATCAAAAGAAAACAAGGCAATAATCAAGCTAAATAGAGTTTTATGTTTAAAAAAATAGATTTTTATATATTGCGAAATACGGTTGTCCCTCTATTCGCTACATTAGGCATATCAGCACTTTTGCTTCTGCTTGAAAAAATGCTTTCTCTTTTTGATTTTGTCATCAATCAGGGCGGACCTATTGATATTGTATGGCAAATGCTCGGTAACTTAATGCCACAGTATTTAACTCTCGTAATCCCTCTGGCTATGTTTCTTGGTGTCCTGCTCTGTACACGTAAGCTTGCCTTAAGCAGTGAGCTTGATGCATTACTAAGCTGTGGCCTTAGTTTACACCGGTTATTGCTACCTTCAGTATTCATCGCCGTTCTTCTATTAGTGGTAAATATTATTGTCGTAGGGTTTGTTCAGCCATATAGCAAATATGCGTACGAAGAACTTATCTTCGATGTTCGAAGCGGCGCTCTAGGGGCGGCCATTAAGTCAAATGAATTCACCAATTTAGGTGAAGGACTTACTCTTCGAATTGAAGAAACAAGAGAAAATGGTACAGAGTTGGTCGATATTTTTGCTCAGAAAGAAGATCCGGATGGTCATATTTTTTCAGTAAGTGCTAAAAGAGGCAATTTTTACGCCTCTCCAGATCAGAAATATATTATTCTCAGATTATTTGAAGGCACGCTGATTGATTTCAATATTGATCAAAATCGACCACGAATTTTAAATTTCGATATGCATGACTTGCCTTTGGAAGTTCCCATGTTTGAACAGTTTAGGATGCGTGGTGACGAAGCAACTGAAATGACTTTCAATGAACTGCTCACTCTGCGCAATTCAGGCGACACAGCCATAACAGCCACATTACATTCACGTATAGCCAGAGCCCTTTCGATCCTTATCGTGCCATTTCTAGCCTTACCTCTAGGACTAGTCGCGAAAAGATCTGGTCGTGCACTAGGCATATCCGTCGGCGTATTTATTTTGCTTTTATATCATAAAGTATTGGAATTTGGACTTGATTTTGCAGCAGAAGGCATTTTAAGCCCTTGGCTTACCATATGGTTTCCTACCGTGTTATTTATAATGTTAACGGCGCGATTATATTATATTGGCGCCTATCAAGTTGGTGGTACACCACTACGTAAACTTGAGGCCGTTTCCGATGTCATTTCAGAAACCATTACGAAAATCTCAAAAAAACTAGGGACGGCGAGCTGATATGGTAGAACGGGTCATAAGTTACGGCGGCCATTTTGGCAAAGTATTTAGCCCAGGTAGTATGGATGTGTATCTTGCGAAGATTTTTGCCATGCGTTACGTGGTTATTCTGGCAGGTTTAATCGCTACCTTACAAATGCTTGACCTTCTGGCAAAGTCGGAAGAAATCCTCGCCGGAGAGGGAACTGGGTATGCTGACCTCTGGGAATATGTAAAATTAAGAAGCCCGCATTTGATATCTTTATTTTCTCCGTTTGTGGCCTTGCTTGCCTCTATTTTAACTCTATCAACGCTTAATGTTCACAGTGAAATTATTATAATGAAAGCGGCCGGCTGGTCAGCATTTCGCATACTCATCCCGTTAATGGCGGTTTCTTTACTTATTGGTGCGATTAATTTTGTTTTTTCAGAAATGGTCACAGTTCACGCGCGCGGTGAACTGCGCAATTGGGAAGCAAATGCCTTTGCAGCGGATATCCCGCCAGCACCTGATTCCGTATTCGATACGTGGGTTACAGACGGTCAAAATTTAGTCAAGGCGGAAAGTGCTAACCGCAACGGCAGTATACTTCTACTTGATCAAGTGACACAATATATTCGTGATGAAAATAAAAATATTGTAAGTATTGTAAAAGCAGATTTCGCTGTTTATCGGGAAGAAAAATGGAAACTATTCGAAGTGAAGCAGTTCGACTTAAATA
>JABIPV010000338.1 GCA_018699075.1 Kordiimonadaceae bacterium
ATTGATGATCTTAAAGCACATTTTACAGAGAATGTGAGTGAATGGTCTGCCGCAGAAATAGCGCTGATAAAAGCACTTTTGGTTACCCACAAAAAGAAATTAGAAAAAATTTCTCACTTGTTGCCCGATAATATTTATTTTGTAAAAGTGACTGATAAAGTCGAAGGCGGCATTCCTCATACCCGTGCGAACGCCTTTATTTCACCGGATCGTATCACATCATATTCTACCAGCTTATTTTTCCATCAACTGTTTCACATCCTTTCGCGGGAACAGAGGGTTAGACGTGCATTATTATATGACATCATTGAATTTAAACCTTGTTATTTCCAAACAAATGAACTCATTGATAAATACAGTATTAAAGATCCAGAAACGCCGCTTAATGAATTTTATCTTCCCGTAGAAATTGAAGGTCGCGATACCGCTGTCATTTCTTATCTTCATACAACAAAAGAAGGGTTTGATCCAAGTATCGAAGGCGGGTTTAACAGCCATATTTCTGGTGATTTAATGGAAGTATCCGTAAACAACGGCGTTTGTACGCCGGTGAACGATAAAAATGGCAACCCGAATATCCTAAAACATGAATCAATTCCTGATTTTTATGACAAAGTCGGCAGAAACGTAAAATACGTTATCCATCCTGAAGAAATTATGGCAGGGAATTTTGCACTACTAATGAAAAAGAAGAAAAACCTTCTCGATCCTGATATTCCCGAAGATCTAGAAGAATGGTTAGAGCGTTAAAACCTCTATTTAATTAGAAAGCATTTTTTGTCCCAAAAAAGTCGCAAAAATGACAACCTCAAAGGCCCCCTTTTTATGCTTTTGAGCTGCATTATCTTTTCCACAATGGGTGGACTAATCAGATACCTTTCTATTTTAGACCTCCATCCTTTTATGACGGCATTTATCAGAACGTTTATCGCCATTATCGTATTAAGTCCTACATTTTATAAAGTGGGTCTGCCCGGCCTTAAAACTACAAAACTTAAACTACATTTAATTCGGGGACTTGCCTCTGGAACCGCCGTGATTTGCAGTTTTTATGCTGTGACGGCGATACCGCTGGCAAATGCAACATCATATAGTTTTATTGCCCCTATTATAACCACTGTACTGGCGGTTATTTTCTTAAATGAAAAAATTCATTTGCCTAGAATTACATCTGTAATTATTGGCTTTATCGGCATGTTAATAGTACTTCGCCCCGGCATGACCCCATTTTCCAGCGGCGTGGGCGCATCTTTAATTGCCGCCTTAGCTATCGCTATTGCTATTATTTGTATTCGCGCCCTTAGCCATACAGAGAAGCCAAATGTAATTGCCATATATTCATTGCTCATCACTTTACCTTTTTCTTTTATTTTTGCTTTATTTAAATGGTCGTGGCCAACGTCCGAGCAATGGCAAATATTGATACTCATCGGATTTTGCGCGGCAGTCGCTCAATATTCACTTTCCAGGGCTTTCAGTTATTCGGAAACCAGCGCCATTATGCCCATTGATTTTACGCGCCTATTATTTGCCGCGACGATCGGTTATTTTTATTTTGATGAAACACCAGACTTTTACACATTCCTTGGCGCGACAATAATTCTATGCAGTGCCATTTACGCTGCTCACAGGGAAAGTAAACAGAACATCACTAAGCCTCTTGCCAATGATTAATACGAAGCTCAACCCCGCCAAAGGGATCGCTTTTATCCTTTTCGCATGTTTTATCATTACAATCAGCGCAGTTATAATCAAAACCTTAGGCAAAAATTTAAACCCTTTTGAAGTAGTAATGATGAGATGTGCGGTCACAACGATCATTACATTGATGATAAATTTTCAATTAGGTAAAATATTATTCAGTAGTTCAAGACCCGCCATGCTTTCTGCGCGGTCAATTCTAACTGGAGCTATCGTTCTTAGTAATTTTTACGCTATTTCTAATCTCCCTCTTGTGGAAGTCACGTCATTACAATTTTCGAAACCATTATTTCTGATTATTTTAGCCGCAGTGTTTTTAGGAGAAAGAATTCGGTTACGGCGAACTCTGGCAACCATATTAGGTTTTATCGGCATCATCGTTGTATTACACCCATGGGATAGCCTTTCGAGTAATGATTTAAGTCTCGCTCATCTGGCCGTGCTCGGCGCGGCATTTGGTATGTCTGCGCTTGCGATACTTTCAAAAAAATTAACCGCCGATCATCACCCTACCACATTGGTACTATATGCTAACATGATGACTGTCTTGATCTGTGTTGGCCCCGCCATGTATTATTGGATCACACCCACTTTAAAAGAACTTCTTCTTATATTTCTTCTGGGGATCACTACATTTTGCGCCCAATATTCTATGATATGTGCCTATAAATATGCTGACGTAACCGTGGTCACGCCCTTTGAATATTTACGTATTATTTTTGCCGCGATTGCAGGTTATCTTATATTTAATGAGATTCCTGATATTTGGACCATCAGCGGCGGTGCAATTATATGTGTTGCAACATTATTTATCGCTTATAGAGAAGCAAAGAAAAACCGTAATAAAAAACGACAATCTAATTAAGAATACAAATTACTTAATATATTTAAAAAATATATTGCCTAAGAGTGAATTTAAATTTAAAAATATTAGCATTAAATAATATAGTAAGAAAGTTGATGTAGATGGTTAAGGTCCTGTTTGTTTGTTTAGGGAACATTTGTCGCTCTCCGACTGCAGAAGGTGTGTTTAGACACCAAATTAATACTAAGGGCATAAAGGACGGCTCTACCCATAGTGTGTTCATAGATTCAGCCGGAACTGCCGGTTTTCATATAGCAGCTTCTCCCGATAAAAGATCCCAATTAACGGCTCTTAAATATGGGATTGATATTGGTGACCTACAAGCACGCAAAGTATCTCTTCAAGATTACAGCGATTTTGATTATGTTCTCGCTATGGATAATGAAAATTTATCGAATATGAGAAAAAGCTGTCCTGCGAAACATCATCATAAATTACATTTATTTATGTCTTTTGCAGAAAATTGCCCCGGCATTACCGAAGTTCCCGATCCATATCAGGGTGGAATTGACGGTTTTGATACAGTTTATGACTTTATAAACCGCGCCTCACAAGGTTTTATTAAGCATCTAGAAAATAAACAACAACTATAAACACTTGAAATATTGGTCGATCATGCCAATATATGGTATAATAATAACTTCAGGTAAAATCCTTAAGAAAGGAACAAATTAAATGGTTGATTATAACTCTCAATATTCAACATCACGCACACAAAGCGCAGCAGAGATCGATGAAGGTCTCCGCGCTTATATGCTGACCGTATATAACTATATGGCCTCTGCGCTCGCCCTTACAGGCCTCG
>JABIPV010000312.1 GCA_018699075.1 Kordiimonadaceae bacterium
ATAGTCGCCCTAAACAAAACCAACATCGCTTTATCATCAGGTCTTATTTCTGCACAAATTCATAACCAAGAACGCGACGCCAGCGCTTGGCAAATTGAATGGATGACAGTGCCGCAATGCCTAAACATAACAGGCACCTGCTTAAACCACATCGCGCTGCTGCTTAAATCCATCAAGATCAACGAAGAAGTCATGATTGAAAACATGGACAATACCCACGGCACCATCCTCGCAGAAGCAGCCTCCTATCTACTGACACAACAAATGAGCAAAGCCGAGGCCCAGAAAATAGTCGCCGAAGCCTGCCAAAAAGCCATAACCGAGAAAACCCACCTCTTCGATATATTAGCCCGAGAAACAGACACATACATCGAATGGGAAACTGAAAAAAACTACACCCGCCATATAGGCCTAAACGATAAATTTATTGATCATACTTTGAATAATTAAGGTGATCAGCATACAATGATAACTATTCAAGTGAAACGAACCCTTTGATTGAAAATCCGAAGGACTATTGGGAGGAAAATAAGAAATGAAAAATTTACCTACTTTGACCCCATTGATAATTTACTTATTTTCTTCATGTATTTTTGTTGAGACTGCATTGGCATTGAGTGCAACAACATTGCCTTATAGTCTAATATTGGATGCGACAGAGCACTTAATTTTAGGAAAAATTTCTAATAGATACAATGTAACTTATGAGAGCAATGGCAAAAAGCATGTTTGTACGGAGGTGTATGAAATAAGTGCATTGAAAAATTGGAAAGGGAAACAGGAAAATTTTACCGTAAGAATATTTAATACAAAACTCATTTTGGACAGAGACATTGAATATTTATTTTTTATAAGAGAAAATAAAAATTATAAAAGCAATAAGATGGAAACAGTGCAATGTGATGGTTCAGGTATGGAATTCAAAGTACCTGCGACTGAATTTTATATTCCAGATTCTCAACAAATGATATTTCCTATTGATGATATGGAGGAAAAGAAAATACATGAAAAATGGATGGTATTACGAAATCTTATTGGTAATGTGCAAGCAATCTATCCAGAAGGAGCTCGTGTCAAGTCAGGCACTAGTGAACATTTCCCTTCCAATTATAAAATCATAAACTTAAATGATTTCATTGATGTTATTTTAAGGGAAGCTGAGCAATGGAGACAGAAAATCAATGATATCAATGGGGTCAGGTAGATTATAGGGACAAAAGATTAAATTGCCCCCTTAATATTAATTAATGCGACCTGTTGGGTTTTTTGCCCCTACTGGTTGCGGCCTTAGGTGGACGGGTTTTGACTGACCCTCAATTTCCACCGTATAATCACCCAGATCAACAAGTTTTCTAAAATGTCGGTCTTCGTATGACAAACGCCTTACGGGCGCAGGCATAGCATCGGCAGCGCCTTCGTTTGACATTAAATCCCATACGGCGGTATTTAGTCCTGCATTACCGCTTCCTGTGAAGTGACGCACTACTTTTCCGTCGCTATTTTTCACTTCAATATCTACGGAACCGCTTGATGTTGCTTGTTTTAAATAATAAGTAATACTGGCACCATATGCGGGATTTTCAGCGCGGAAATAATTGTCGCCTTGAATTTCTTCAATGGTATTTCCGTATTTAACGCGGATGCGATGTTTTGTTGCAGTAGGAATGTCAAAAATGTGAACATCGCGATTAAAGACGTCCTTATTCATTTGTGAAAAGGGCGCAATATCCGTTACCCACATGGCGTGACCAAAAGTACCGACCACTACTTCCATATCACGTTCTTGAATTGCCATTGATGCCACATTTGCGGTTGGGAAATTACCGCGAAGCTGCACCCAACGACCGCCTTGGTCTAAGCTAACGAAGAAACCAAATTCTGTACCTAAATAAAGCACATTTTCGTTACCAGGGTCTTCTTTAACAACATAAGCAGGACCGGTAGGTAGATTGCTTGAAATATCGCGCCAACTTTGTCCAAAATCATTGGTCAAATAAACATGTGGCGCGCGATCATTACGTCCGTAGCAGTTTAAAGTGAGATACGCACGACCATCAACAAAATGAGAGGTATCAATCTCATCGACCACGCATTGTTGCGGCGTGCCGCTGGGCATATTATCCGTTATATTGGTCCAGTTCTTTCCGCCGTCACGGGTTATCGATATTCGCCCATCATCTGATCCTGCCCAGATAGTATTTGCATCTTGGCGACTTTCATTTACGGAAAAGAGCGCTCCGTAACTATGGAAGCCGACCTCCCTGCTGTCTTCTTCTTCGCGTCCTATTATGGCCCGCTGTTGTTGCCACGTCAGGTCAGGTGAAATAATTTTCCAATCTGCGGTTTTATTATTAATTTTCATCAGGTAATTATTGCCTAGATAAATGGTGTCCTTATCATGATAAGAATAATGAAACGCAGGGTTCCAATCGTACCTAATTTTTTCTTTAAGACCCGTTGCGGCAATTTCATCTGGCGAAGGACGTAATTCAGTTCGCTCCCATGTCCTTAAATCAAGGGTTGCTGTACCGCCCATAATTTGCGCGAAATATATTCTGCGGCAAAACACCCTAAAAGTTTTGTATCACTTGATGATGCGGATCATCTCCTCAGTAAGCGTGCGGATGCGGATTATGTGGCCGATGTAATCTCCGCATGGGCCAGACGCTA
>JABIPV010000369.1 GCA_018699075.1 Kordiimonadaceae bacterium
AACTTGTGAAAACGCAGCTTGATAAAAGCGATAATCCGACCGTTAAGGATCAAATCCATTCTTTGCTTGCGAAGATGAAATTTGACGAGAAAGTTCCGCTTTACGTATCGACAATCGGTGGTGAGCTTGTTTATGTGAATGATGGTTACCGTGCGCTTGTGAGCGATAGCGAATCTATTGGTGGGTTGGTTCATGATCCACGCGGTGATTATAAACTACCATCAAGTCTGATTTCTATTTTAAATGAAGTACAATTAACCCGTAGCAGTGTCACTGTTGAAGAGCATATTCACATTCATGGTAACATGAGACAATATAGATCACGTCATTTTCCAATTTGTGATGATGACGGTTATGTAATCGCCTTCGGTGGGACCTATACGGATTGCACTGAGCAATATAAAAACATTAATGCCGAAGATGTCACCCTCACTGAGCAAAGATATCGTGATTTTGCCCGCGCCACTTCCGACTGGTATTGGGAAGTCGATAAATCAATGAAGCTGACTTATGTTTCAAATCGCTTCACAGCAATTACCGGCATTCCATCATTCTTGATGGTTGGTAAGCAAATTGATGACATTGGTGAGTTACGCAGTAATTTTGAAGGCAATAAAGTAAGTAGCGCTTCTTTCATGAACAAAAACGCCCCCTTCAGGGATCAACTCCTCGTACTGGAAGATCAGGAAGGGGATGATATATATATTTTCCTTAGCGGTGTCCCAATGTTTGATGTGGATAGTGGTGAGTTTCAAGGGTTTCGCGGTGCGGGAACAGATGTAACCGAAAATCATCAATCAAGCCTTAAAGCAGAGAAAGTTCAGCAGTCGCTGGAAGATACTCTTTATGACTTAAAGGATAAAAGAGCTCAGCTTGATATTGCAACGAAACAGGCAGAACATGCACTCGAGGCAAAAGGCTATTTCCTTGCAGCAATGAGCCATGAGCTTAGAACGCCGCTAAATGCGATCATTGGGTTTGCCGAAGCAATGACCATGCAGACATTCGGAAGCTTAAATGATCAATATGTTTCCTATAGTAATGATATTATGAATGCTGGCCGCCATCTATTGCATCTGATTAATGATATTCTTGATGTTGCTGTGCTTGAAAGTGGCAAAATCCAACTGGAAACAAGCAATGTGTCATTAAATGAAGTTATTGAAAGCGCATTAAAACTTGTTGTGTTGGGCGCCGATAATAAAGATATCGATACCAGCGCTGTTAAGATTGATGATGATCAGGACATATTTGTAGATCAACGCAGGGCAACTCAAGTTTTCGTTAATTTAATGGGTAACGCTGTGAAATTTACACCGGAGGGTGGATCACTTGGTATTCGCACGGACCGTGTTGCAGAAGATATTATCGGAATTACAGTATGGGATACAGGAATTGGTATCCCGCCTGATCAACAAGACCTGGTATTTGAGAAATTCCATCAGGACCGCGGTTACATTTATTCGCGTAAAGAAGAAGGGACCGGACTTGGTCTTCATATATCCAAACATTTGGCAAAACAAATGGGCGGGGATATTTTATTGAAGAGTAAAGTTGGTGAAGGTTCGCAGTTTACAGTATTATTGCCACTAGCTAAATAAAATCTGTTTTTTTCTTAACTGATAAACTGTTCGTTTAAAATACGTTCTTCCAGTGTGTGCTCTTTATCAAATAACAACGTTTTTGCATTTGAATAATCTTGTTTCACAGCTACACTTTTGACATTTCTTACTTCTATGGTGTCCGCAACCGCACTTACGGGTCTTTTTGCCGGTTGGCATACTTCAAACCTTATTTCTGATTTTTGTGATATGAGTGCTCCGCGCCATCTGCGGGGCCTAAAGGCACTGATCGGTGTTAAAGCCAGAATATCTGCATGAAGTGGTATTATTGGACCGTGAGCGGATAAATTATAGGCGGTACTGCCAGCGGGAGTGGAAATTAGAACACCGTCACAGGCGAGCTCTTCCATCCGTAGTTTATCATCAATATATATTTTTATCTTCGCCGTTTGGCGTGTTTCACGTAGTAGTGATACTTCGTTAAAGGCCAGCGCAGATATATGTTCGCCCGTCACCGTCACAGTTTCCATTTTCAGCGGATACATTATAAACGGTATCGCATCTTTAATGCGGTCTAATAGATGTTCCGGTTTAAACTCGTTTAATAGAAAACCTACCGTTCCCAAATTCATTCCGAAAATTGGTACTTCAACTTCGAGTAATTCATGAAGCAGATGAAGCATAAAGCCATCGCCACCAAGAGCGACAATAACATCAGCCTCCTCTAAGGGAACAAAATCATAAATCTTTTGTAGTTCTGCGGCGGAGCTGCTAGCAGCTTCAGTATCACCGTTGACTAGCGCAAGCTTAATGATGTTTTTAGACATAATTAGACCTTAAAGCGAATAAAATAATAAAACGAATTTAGAATATAGGACTACGGGAAGAATCTTCAACCCATTTTTGTAAAATGATTTGTGCACGCTGCTGATTAGTATTCACGAACTGGTTATATGTATGTTCTATTTCGGACTGTGATAGCTCTGTATCCATCACTTTTGCTTCGCGAGTAAGGCGGAACATCGTAAGAAAAACGGATTTATCAATTTTTGCAGCACAGCAGGCAATCGCAAGTGCCGCAGGGCCACGTTCATAAAGAATATTGCACATGATGTCTTCTGGGATATTT
Source organism: Kordiimonadaceae bacterium (assembly GCA_018699075.1). Lineage (GTDB taxonomy): Bacteria > Pseudomonadota > Alphaproteobacteria > Sphingomonadales > Emcibacteraceae > Pseudemcibacter. The sequence goes on from JABIPV010000369.1 coordinate 2,692, forward strand.
AAAATTTCTGCAAAAGCCAACTCGAAAAGTCTTATGTTTCCTTGTCTCAAACTTTTCATCAAGAAAGAAATTTGAAGTTTGTCGGCTTTCTTTAATTTTTTAATTAACGATTTTTCATTATCAACTGCTTCATTATGTAGTTGATCTTCACCCTTTAGCTCGTCTACTGATTTGGAGATGCTCGCTTCAAGTTCTTTAGGCGTAAATGAATGAATTTCCATCAATTCCTGTTTCAGGGACGTTGAAATCCAGTTATACATCCGTTCTGCTATGTGTTTTGGTAGATCATGGCGGTGGATGAGTGGAGACTGCAATATTTCACGAGATTTCGATTTTTCAACAATTGCTTCAATAGTGCTATTGTCTATTTTTGCTTCCTGATTTGTAAGAAGTGTAACGATTACATTATCATCATCTGTGCTAACAAGTTCACGGCACACATCGGACGACAGCATTTTACGAGACGCAATGCATAACTGATGTTGTCTCGATTTACGCTGAACAATGCGAACGAGCTCTTTATCGGTAAGCAGGGCATTTTGAATAAGAACTGGATTGGCGACTTCAATGTCGTCATTAGCCAGTAAGATTATCAGCTCGACAGGAACGTCGGTTCGGTCGGCCATTTTTAATGATAATTTTTTTCTAAGATCGACTTCAATTTCAGCAATAATTTTACTGAGGATATCCATCATCAAATCAATTTCAGTAGCTGAAATCTGTTGATGCTGAGTTTCTATTAAATCCGTAATGCCATCAAATAATTCTGCTCGCCCTGCTTTACTGTTGTTGCGGGCAAGTTTGATTAGGTTTTGAATTTCTTCACCAGTATTATTAGTCAAATCACTCATTTAATTAACACCATTTTCCTGTTTTCTTTTTTAGTAAAGCAGGTCGACAAAAGATTTTTTTCAAACTTTCGATGGAGTATATATAAAAAAGGTTAAGAAAATATACTATACCAACTACTCTTATTAATACTTCTAACTCTACTTCAAACATCATATTTTTATTCGCTTACTTGATTATATCTAGTGCGGCTTCCTGGGTTTCGAATAAGGTTCTAAGGACGGCTGCATTTGCTTTATAGGCGTGCTTTGCTTTTATTAGCTCAGAAAATTCAACGGCTGCATCGACATTAGGAATATTTACAAAACCCTCATCATTTGAAACCGGGTTAGAGGGACTATAAATGCTTAGAGATGAAGGACTTACCGGGACATTGGTCGCAACGACACCGCCATTTTTTTGCGATGAATTAATTGTTCTTTGCGGCACATAAGCACGTGATGTGCG
>JABIPV010000321.1 GCA_018699075.1 Kordiimonadaceae bacterium
GTAACCGTAATTGCCGTACCAACATCAGACTGCGTGATTGTATAAGTACTGGCATTAGCGCCACTAATATCAGTGCCACCCCTCTGCCACTGGTAAGAGATTGTACCAAGGCCGTCTCCATCAGCAAGAGTATTTGAAGCCGTCAGTACTTGATCTTCTGTAACTGTTCCACTGATTGTCACTAAACCGGTAGGAGATAAATTGCCTGCCGGAGCTGGAGGTGCAGTGGTTGTAATTCCACCTCCGCCTGAGCTGCCGCCGCCACAGGCTGCAAGTGGTAGTACTGCCATCAGTATGCCTGACTTCTTCTTAATGTCTTTGGGAGTTTTACTTGGGAATGAACCTGAAAGGTTATTATCTTTATTGTTGATATATTTATTGTTCATATTAGCTCATATCCCATAATTATATTTGTGCTTTTGTTATTTATCAGCATTTTTTCGTATCCTATCTAACTTTAAATTAGAATACTACTTGTTTTTATTGGAATAACTATGAGCCCTTTAATTTGATAAATCAGGGGGGGGCAATATCCTGTCATACTTAGCTGGATTAAATATGGGTAAGAGGAACCACCAATACAGGTATTTACCTACTCTAGCATGCCCCTAGGCGTCGTTTTAAGAGTCGCTGAGGCGGGGGTTTGATTCTGCTCATATATATTGTAGTGTCAGAGACATAATGAAGAATTGTGAGACTAAAAGGGGAGCTATTATGCCTAATGATTTGGATGATTTCCTAATTAAATACAAAGAAGATACTGAAAAAGAACTTAATTATATCAAATATGCACATCCGATAAGCATGAGGACGACATACACAATATTAGATAACCCACAATTCAATGGAATAATTAAGAAACTTCGTGAATTAGATAAGTCTCTGATTAGTCAAAAGAAGAATAGTCGTTCAAGTTTTAATTCTTATGAGCATTTTCTCAAGCATGCACTCGTTTATCTATTGGCTCCAACACGCCGAGACTATTTCTCTATTCCAACGGGAAATCTTCAAGGAAATACATACAACTACAAACAGGTAAATAAAGTTATAGACTTACTCTGCGACCAAGGATGGATTGAAAAGGTTCCACAAAGTATTGTTTATTACGCAACAGGTGTTGATGCACCCCAGCCCAGAACAAGGATAAAAGTTAGGGAGGCGGCACCAACATTAATAGGTGATTATAAAGTTGAAACCTTAAAAGATGTTGATTGCTTTGTGGAAATTACTGAGCCTTCAGATAATGATAGTAAGGGGTGTTACAAAGACAAAGAATATACTGATGAAATGAGAGATGAGGATGAGGAGCTATTAAAGAATTACAATGATTTAATGGCATCCACTATTATTAGAGACCAAGATGGTAATATATTTCATTGGCTTAATCCTCTAGTAAGAAAGGTATCCCGTAAAGACTATCCATTTTATAATAAGCGTGTTCAAGGTATTTCAGGTGGACGTTTCTGGGGCCCACTAATATTAAACATGCCTGAAGAAGATCGGTTAAATCACACATTCAACGGTGAGACGATAGCCGAGGTAGACATTAAAAAGTGTCACCCTCAATTAGCATTCCACATGAAAGGTTGTCCCACTCCTGTATTAGATGATCTATATGAACTACCTAAAGCTATTGAAAGCAGACACGATTATAAAAAGATTAAGAAGGTGTTTCTGAGGATATTTAACATGGCTAATAAAAGAAGTTGGCTAAATATATTAGATGAACTGTTCGGTGTACCTACAACTGAAGGAGAGAAACTATTAAAGAGGTTTACTCCAATTGAAGATATGCTGTTTAATAAAAACATTGGCCATCAATTAAGGTGGATAGAGTCCCAATTGGTGAGAGGGGTACTTGAAAAGGCAGAAGCAGAACAAGTTCCAGTAATCCCAATACACGATTCCTTTCTAGTGCCTAAAGACAAAGTGCCGTGGTTGAGGAAAGTTCTTAATGCTACCTATCACTCCAAGTATGCATCACCAAAGTACCTTGAAAGTGTTACCATTGGGGAGGATAAGGTATTTCATAATATGCTACAGACTACAGTTGAGTATAGTACATTAGAGGTAGATGATAATACTGTCACGCAGTGACTTCCCCTTCAATGCGTTACCATTGAGGTTTCCTACCTTCATTACTATATAAGTTACCTACGTATCACGATAAGGAATTACACCTCTAAGGTGATATATTATGTCTTATTATCATATTGTTATTCTAAATAAGATCACATAAAATGACACGGCTCGTTGCAGTATATTTACTACTCTACCTCTTTAACCACTACTATAGCATTTTCTGTCGTCTTGCTGATCATTCCCCTTTAAATAAAACAACCTAAAGGGGAGTCCATACAGTTTCCAATACCTACTCAGGTACCCCAACACCTAATATTCTACTATGACTCTCAGTGACTCTCTGTGGGACGCCTAGGGGGTGTCTATGCTAGCCTAAAGGTGCCTGCATTCTTCAATATAACCAACATGGTTAGACCGTATATTATAGCCAAGTATTCAAGGAACGATCTTCAGGTAAGTAGGCCACGGAAGGTGCTGCTTCGGCCCTCCACGGTCGAGGGACAGGTATTCTTACCAGTTGTAACGACATCTTAAATCAGGTGTGTCACTTTAATAGATTTACTAGAACCCAGACCAGTTCACTTTGGCAGGGTTGACAAGCTAAACTAGATCATCAGTTGTATCCGAGTATAATACATACCACAGCCCCCCCCAGTGGCTCTTCCCCACCCCTAATCTCACCACACTTTCACCACAGTGGCCACAATAATCGTTGCAATAATGTGGTTATCGGTGTTATAGGTGTTACTCACATACAAGAGAATTAATCGTGTTGATTATGAAAGAAAACTTATAAGGCACAATAGGTTACAAGGTAGCTACCTCAAAGAGGAATTGGTCGGAATGACAGGATTTGAACCTGCGACCCCTTCACCCCCAGTGAAGTGCGCTACCATGCTGCGCCACATTCCGTTATATATTGTTGGCGCAATATAGCGGTACATTATATCCCCTGCAACAGGACAATTGATCTTTTGGTAAAATATTTATACCATGCAGACATATCAATAAATTTAAGGAATATATTATGCTGAAAAAAATATTACTAATTACTCTTGTTTCATTTTATTCAAATGCCAATGCGCAAAATTTAGACGAATTTACAGTTGAAAATATCCATTTTCATATGGGCGTTGTCGCGGCTTTTGCCGAAGTGGTTAATATGGACGTTAAGCAAATTGGACTTAGTGAAATGTTCTCTGCTGAGGAAGCAACCAAATGGGAACCTGTGATCAAGCATATAACTGACCGTAACGGCGTACTTTATTATAGGGAAAATAATTTTCTGGTAACCGACTTATTCTCCCCTTCCCGTACCGACGGGCTTACGCTGTTTTTGATCTATAAAGGGGATACCCTTAAGAAATATAATGCGTTGAAGAAAAGAAAAGCAGACCTTATCGCATCCAATAAATATGGCCAAGAAGGAAGACGTGAGATTGCGACAGGATTTGGTAAGTTGCTGGATTATTCTGATGATGTCATTGACCGGTTGATTGCTTCAAACGGTGGTGGACATTAAAACTAATCTAAAGATTATGAGCAAAAATATAATCAGGAATAAGAATTATTCCTTAAGAGCTATCTGAAGTTCTTTTCGTGTTTTTGCAAGTCGATCACGAATTGATTTGAGTGATCCTTCACCAGCGGGAATAACTTCGTTAGATGCTTCAGGAACGACTGGGGGTCTTTCTTCGGTTGTCTGCACAACATATGTTTGTTGCACGACTGCTTTTACACCATGTTCGCGAAGGAGCTTTTGTGCACCTTTTATGGTATATCCATCATCATGAAGTAATCTTCTAATGGCGTCGATAATTTCAACATCTTCCGGACGATAATAACGACGTCCTCCACCCCTTTTCATGGGTTTGATTTGGCTAAATTTACTTTCCCAAAACCTTAAAACATGCTGCGGAATCCCTATGCTATCAGCCACTTCACTGATAGTACGAAAAGCATTAGGGGATTTTGCATGTTTTGAGGCTGACATTTAGCTCAATTTCTTTCCTACCAACAACACTAATGTGTGTTTTAAAAACACTCAAAAATGAATTATCGATCAAATAAAATTATGAATTACTGACGCGATCTTTTAAGACTTGAGAAGGTCTAAAAACAAGAACTCTTCTTGGTTCAATGGGAACTTCTTCACCTGTTTTTGGGTTACGGCCAATGCGGCCCCCTTTATCACGAACTATGAAACTACCAAACGATGAAATTTTAACATTATCGCCATTGGTCAAATTCGCAGCAATCTCATCTAAGACTGTCTCAACCAAGTCAGCGGATTCATTTCTAGATAATCCCACTTCTTGATAAACGGCTTCGATTAAATCAGCTCTTGTTACAGTTTTTCCACTCATGTTTCCTACCTCTTATGTTTCCCTTAGCGTACTCCAGCAGAATTATGCGGTCAATATCAAAGGGATGCGTAATGTTCCTAATAGTCTAGTTTATGTCTGAATCAGGGAAAAAAGAGGGAAAAAAACAAAAAATTTGAGATTTACCACCTTAAAAGGCAAGCACCCCAGGTGAATCCGCCGCCCATTGCTTCCAAGATCAAAACCTGTCCACGGGTGATTCGGCCATCTCTGACGGCTTGATCAAGCGCCAAAGGAATGGAAGCCGCAGACGTATTTGCATGCTCATGAACGGTAATAACAACTTTATCAGGAGACATTTTTAATTTACGCGCCGTTCCATCAAGAATGCGTTTATTGGCTTGATGAGGAACAATCCAATCAATCTCTTCAGATGTTAAATTCGTATCTTCCAGCACTTCTTTTACCACCGCGGCCAAATTTACAACGGCATGTCGAAATACCTCTCGGCCTTTCATTCGTAGATGCCCGACAGTTTGAGTTGTCGAAACACCGCCGTCCACATAAAGAAGATCATTATACTGACCATCTGAATGAATTCTTGAGGCCAAAATTCCTTGGTCGTGATTATCGCCACTACCGGTATGCGCAGATAAAATAACCGCACCGGCACCATCACCAAATAATACGCATGTAGAGCGGTCTTCCCAATCTAATATTCGAGAGAATATTTCTGCCCCAATTACAAGAACATGTTTTGCTTGGCCTGCTTTGATAAAATTATCCGCCGTCGTCAGCGCATAAATAAAACCAGAACATACTGCCTGAACATCAAAGGCCGCACCTTTAGTTATGCCCAATTTATATTGAACCGTTGTCGCCGTAGACGGAAAAGTTTGATCTGGTGTAGATGTGCCAACAATGATTAAGTCGATGTCTTCTGGGACAAGACCCGCGCTTTCCAATGCTTTTAACGCAGCTTCAACTGCAAGGTCAGAAGTTGCTTCATTATCAGCGGCGATATGGCGCTTTTCAATACCTGTCCGCTCGATAATCCATTCATCTGTGGTATCTACTTTTTGTTCAAGATCTTTATTTGTTAAAATATTTGCTGGTAAATAAGAACCCGTACCTGAAATGATTGAACGAATAACGCCCATTATTGTTTTTCCTTGATAGTCATTTCGACGACATTTTCGTCTTTATTGTCATTTTCATTATCATTGCCATCATTATGAAAATTCTTCAGGTCATTTGTAATTTTACCTGCAAGATCATTTTGAGCCATATCAATAGCAGCCCCTATCGCGCTGGCGAATCCGCCTGCAGTAGCACCACCATGACTTTTAATAATAAGTCCATTTAACCCCATAAATACGGCACCATTATGATTATTAGGATCTAAATGATTTTTCAGAGCCTGTAACGATCCACTTGCAAAAAAGGCACCAATTTTTGACATCAAAGATTCAAGAAGAGATTTCTTCAAAAGCGATGCAATCATTTTTGCTGTACCTTCGGCAGTTTTAAGGGCGATATTACCTGTAAAACCATCAGTAACGACTACATCAACTTCACCACGGCCTAGCCCGTGACCTTCTGTAAATCCTTTATAATCCATGGGGATATTTGCTTCACGCAGCATTCTATCGGCTTCTTTAATAGAATCACTGCCTTTTAATTCTTCCACCCCAACATTAAGAATAGCCACAGTTGGTTTCGCAACGCCTAAAACTGTTCTTGCAAAGGCTGCTCCCATAATAGCAAATTGAACAAGATTATTTTCATCACATTCCACGTTAGCTCCAAGGTCAAGCATAACACTTTCCCCTCTGCTGGTTGGAAGTAGAGAAGCAAGAGCCGGACGATCAATTCCGGGCATAGTCCTCAGGATAAATTTAGCAAGCGCCATTTGAGCGCCCGTATTACCCGCCAGAACAGCTGCATTGGCTTCACCATCTTTTACGGCCTTAATAGATTGCCCCATACTTGAATCACGTCCACGCCTTAAGGCTTGACTAGGTTTTTCATCTGCCGAAATAACTTTATCGGTATGGCGAACTTCGCAGCACCCTTTTAAAATTGGGAAACGTGTAATAAGCGGCACTATTTTAGTTTCATCACCGAATATTAGAAACTTAAGATGAGGGGTTCGCTCACGCGCAATACTCGCTCCTTCGATAACAATATCAGGAGCGTGATCACCGCCCATGGCATCTAATGAAATTACAAGATCACCCGTCAATGGATACCCTATTCTTTAATGACGCAATTCAAATACGCATTAATAATTTAAAATTTACCCATTTATTGGGCCGGCTACTCTAACAAAGCCTTATTTATCACTTAATTAAAATATAGTAATATCTTATATCTTCAAGTTTAATGTTTAAGGCTTTCTAAAACGTTAAAAGGATTTTTACTTTCTTTTTCAGAAACCACATCCTCTTCCTGTAAAATTTTAGCGCCCAATTCATTTCCTGTAACCTCAGCATGACGGGGATAAGAACTCATTGAAAGAGATAAATATTCTGCTACATATTCACCAATATCAACATTGAGATTGTCAATTATTTCCAAGTCCAAATCATCAACTTCAAAATTTATTGTTCTTTTCTCTTGTGAATCTTCATCTGCTTGTTGCTCATGCATATAAATAATTGAAAACTCTTCTTCAATCGATTCGTTTACATCTTTTAAAGATATAACACATTGTTGAACAATTTCAGATTTCATTTTTACTGAAAGACGGTAATCACCAACATCTTTACGAAGAAGTTTTTCAAGATGACATTCCGCGGATAAGGAATTTATTTTAACGATAGAAAACCTTTTTGCCAGAGCAGCACATTCATCAAAGCTTGCTTTCAAACTTTCTTTCGAACCATTCTTTTTAATCAGTTCTAAATTAAAATTATGGCTAAATTCATTTTCAATATTCATTACGCTTCACCGTCGGGTGAAAGGAAAGTGATATTTCCTTTTAATATTTGTTCTATAGGCTGGTTTATTATTTTATCACACTGATAATATACATATTTCGTCATTCCTGATAATATTTTATTTTCTATCTCAGCACCACGATATAAGTTTCTTTTCAGAGTTTCAGCCATTTTATCGTAACTTTTGTTTTCAAACAATGCCTGATAAACTTTCATTCTTCCGTAAAACGCTTCAGCCATAACTTTTATTTTTTTGCCTACACCAAGATCGCCAACACCAATTTCTCTTAAAGAAAGATCTAAATTATCAAACATAATTTCTTGTATAATTCGCTTAACGACTTTTGCGTCTTCAAATTCTTTATGTTGATCTAGTTTGTATAATATTATCGACATATGAATGGCCATAATATCAAATCGCCCATCAAGAGTATCTTCTACATCAAAATTTTGATAAAATGTAGTAAATCTTGACTGTTCGATAACGTCACAAAACAGACGATGGGCGGCATTATTAAGCCGTTTTTTCTTCCACATAAAGTCAAACATCACGATTTTCCTGAATAAAAACAAAAACATATACTAAAAGATTGACTAGCCAGCACGCTAATGTCATTTTGTTGCCAAATTTGGACAATAAAATGCAGCTCTCAACCAGTTAGCAATTTAAAAATGAATTAGCATGCCACGCTTAAAACTGCAATTAATTCCACAGCAAATTGTAGATTAATGTGTAAGCTGTAAAGATAGTGAAATAAATTATGAAGAATTTTTTGACAAAATCAACAGGTATACTTTTTGTGCTTCTGCTAATGTCATCATGCACATCTATTAAACAATCAAGAGGGTATATTCCTGATCAAGAAAAAATTGATGCTATTCGTATTGACGTGGACGATCAAGAATCTGTCGCTGTACTGTTAGGGCACCCAACCATGGTCGCTACTTTTGATAATCTGAATTGGTACTATTATTCTAAAAAAACAGAGCGCTGGGCATTTTTCAAAGAAATCGTCACTGAAATGGATATTTTAGCCATTACATTTGACGATGAAGATTATGTTACCAACATTAGAAAACTGACTGTAGAAGATAACAACATTGTAGACCCGGTTTCAAAGAAAACAGTTACGCATGGTAAGGAAGTTAACTTCTTTGCAGAATTATTTGGCAATATTGGCCGCTTTGGAGCTGCTGCTGGACAGCCCGTGGCAGGAAATTAAATCGCTCGACTTTGACTTATGATTACCCTTTGGACGACTTCTTTATGTGCTTCTTGATTAGCAAGTTCTTTAATTTTTTGTGATAGACTTGTAAAATCTGCAATGGCTCGATTATCTTCGCGCCCCAGTGGATTTTCACTATAATAGCGAATAAGAGCATCGCGTATTATTAAGACATTCTTTTCAACAAGCAATTTATCTTTTTCGCCGATCACTTCCATAGAAATATTCATCATTACATAATTAAGAATTCGGCCTTGATAAATATTAGGTAATTGCAAGCGTTCAATAGCGGCATATTGATAATCAGGTAATACAGGTTCCGGCTCTGGTTCTACTTCTGCTACAACTTCTTCATCAACCGCATCTGAAGGCATCATAATAAAGTAGCCAGCTGCCGCCCCACCGCCGATTAACAGACCAAGCAATACTCCAACAATCAATAATTTCTTACTGCCGCCTTTCGGATTTTCTTCGATAACATCGTCTTCTTTTGTTTCTTCATCAGCCATTATTATTTCTCTTTTTTAGAAGTGACTAAACCCTGTATTTTCTATCTTTAATTCTTTACCAATCGTATCGTATAATATCACTTTATTACCTGATGTAATTTTACCTATTTCTGTTATTTTTACGCCTAAAGTGCGTGATATTTCTTCAACATTTGATTTATCTTTTTCACGGGCCGTGAATAACAGTTCATAATCATCGCCTCCGTTCCAGATCAAGTGACTATAGTCATGTTTAGTTTCAAAAAGATTACTTTTTAAAAATTCTTTTAAGCTACTAGAAACAGGAAGATTGTTAAGAAAAATTTCAACACCGACGGCTGATTGTTCGCATATATGCTTAATATCTGACATCAAGCCATCCGATATATCGAGAGCAGAAGTTGCTATCCCTATAATGGCCCGCCCAAGTTCAACACGCGGAATAGGAAGGTGATATCGTTCAATAAGTTCAGGTATATCAATACCCTTCTTAATAGCCAGAAGTCCGGCCGCAGAATCCCCTAAATTTCCAGAAACATAAATAACATCATCCGGACTTGCACCTGATCTGGTTAAATTATGGTTTTTAGTTTTTTGACCAATTGCCGTAATGGATATAGTAACAGGGCCAGTCGTCGATACGGTATCACCACCCCAAAGCTGCCAGCCAAACTCCCTTTGATCTTTAAGGAGGCCCTCAGTAAAGGAAGATACCCAACTATCAATGTCAAAATCTTCTTTAGGTAGCGCAATACTTAAAAAGTACCCTATAGGTTCCGCACCCATTGCCGCAAGATCTGATAAATTTACTCTTAATGCTTTTTGCGCTATTAAGTTTGGCTTATCATTTTCGAAAAAATGAACCCCACCCACTAAGGCATCTTTTGTAATAATTAAATCCATTCCAGGATCAGGAGAAAAGGTTGCAGCATCATTTGTAAGAGCATATGCCGGCGCACCCTTTGGGGCTAAGGGTTCGAAATATTTTCTTATAAGATCAAATTCAGAGGATTTCAGTGTCTAAACTTTCTTATTTCCAGATTATTCTATCTAACAATTTTAGCAATTTTATCAAGCACGCCATTTACAAATCCCGGTGTGCTATCCTCGAAAAATGCTTTTGACACGTCAACATATTCATTAATAATCACACTCGTGGGCACATCTGGCCTTGCAATTAATTCATATGTTCCCGCACGAAGAATAGCCCTTGCAACAGATTCGACACGTTCCAAAGTCCAATCCTTACTCAATGAGTTTTTGATGTTTTCATCAATCTGATCATTTCGCTTTTCAAACCCAACAACAACATCGCTAAAAAATTTATTGTCCGCACTGTTTAAGGGATTATCATCGATGATTTCACTGAAACGATGTTCTACAAACTCACCAACAACGATTTTAGCCGCTTCTCCATTGATTTCCATTTGATATAACGCTTGGACAACAGCAAGGCGTGCTGAACTACGCGCGCCCCCTTTGCCAGAATTTTTAGTATTCATTATTTTTCAATTCCATATTGCGTCTTAAGATCAATCATACGTAGGGCTGCTTCTGTAACCGCTGCACCTTTATTATATTTATCAACAGAGCATCTTGCCCAAGCCTGATCACGATTTTCTACGGTTAAAATACCATATCCAATTGCAAGCCGGTCCTTAATAGCAAGGTCTTGTAATGCTCTTGCACTTTCAATGCATACATAATCATAATGACTTGTTTCACCGCGAATAACACATCCTAGGGCGACATAGCCATCATATTGATCATTACCGTCTGCAGCGAACCTAATGGCAGCGGGAATTTCAAATGCACCAGGTACAGAAATTCTATCATATTTTACACCTGCTGCTTCAAGCACACCAATTGAGCCTTTAACAAGCTCATCTGCTATATCGTCATAAAAACGCGCTTCAACGATAAGTACTTTCATTCATTTAACCCTTTTTGTTAACGATTTTTAATTCGATACTTTCATCAAATTTTTGATGCCCTGTAATATTTAGGCCGTAACCCTCGATGCCGATAACATTTTGTTCACTATCCGATAACAAAATAAAATCCTTAACACCAACATCGATCAATATTTGAGCACCGATTCCGTAGTTTTTAATATTAGAAGACTTCTTTTGCTTTTGATCTTTCTTGGCAATTTCATCGGTAATATATGTTTTTCTATTTTCACGAAGGAATACCAAAACGCCACATTCTTCTTTACCAAGTTCAGTCATTGCTCTGTTTAATTGGCTCCGGCGTGGCCCGTTTTGACCTAGTAGATCTTCAAAAATATTAAAGGAATGCATACGCACTAAAACTTTTTTCGCTGTTTTTGGGTTGCCTTTCACAAGGGCAAAATGCTGAATACCATCATCTTTAGCTAGATAAGCGCGCATTTTAAATTCACCGCCAAATTCAGATGAAACATCTGTCGTCTCTACGCATTCCACCAAATTATCATTGCGCCGGCGATAAGCGATAAGATCGGCAATGGTCGCAACTTTTAAATTATGTTTTTTAGCAAAATCTACCAGGTCAGGTAGACGAGCCATTGTACCGTCATCTTTCATAATTTCACAAATAACGCCAGACGGGTTAAGTCCAGCCAAACGCGCCACGTCAACGGCAGCTTCCGTATGACCCGCACGTACAAGCACACCACCACGCTTAGCAACGATAGGGAATACATGTCCCGGCGTTACAATATCATATTTACCCTTTGTCGGGTCAATGGCCACAGCAACTGTATGTGCACGGTCAGCCGCGGAAATACCGGTCGTCACGCCTTCTGCTGCTTCAATAGAAGATGTAAAGGCGGTTTGATGACGGGTAGCATTATTTTGCGACATCATTTTAAGGCCAAGTTTTTCTGCACGTTCTGTTGAAAGCGTTAAGCAGATTAACCCCCGACCATGGGTAGCCATAAAATTAATCGCATCCGGCGTTGCCATTTGTGAAGGAATGATCAAATCACCTTCATTTTCACGGTCTTCGTCATCAACAAGAATGAACATGCGTCCATTTTTTGCATCTTCTAATACATCTTCAATAGGGGATAAAAAATTTTGCGGCATATTACTGTCTAGTTCCTCGCTTAAACTTCACGCATTCTGGCCACGTACCGTGCCAAAATATCAATTTCTAAATTTACATGGTCTCCAGCTTTTAAAGTACCAAAGGTTGTTTTTTCTTGGGTATGTGGAATAATATTTACACAAAATTGTGTTTGACCTGCACCATCAGTTACATCATTCACCGTTAAAGATGCGCCATTAACGGTCACTGAACCTTTTTCTGCAATATATGCTTTTAAAGCATCAGGAACAGTGAATGTAAATTTTTTACTGTCCCCCTCATCTTCAACTGAAATCACGTCACCAACACCATCAACATGGCCGGTTACTAAGTGTCCACCAAGTTCTTCGCCAACCTTTAAAGCACGTTCAAGGTTTATTGCGGTCCCTACTTGCCAATTTTCAAGCACGGTACAAGATAAAGTTTCGCCGGATACATCAACACTAAACCAGTCTTCACCCTTATCTACAACTGTCAAACAAACGCCCGAACATGCAATCGATGCGCCAAATTCGATAGTTGACGTATCAAAGGAGGTATTAATAGCAATGCGCGTATCGCCATCTTTGGTGAGCGACTTTACATCGCCTATATCTGTAATAATTCCCGTAAACATCTTTCGCCTAGCTTATTATTTCAAACTCTTGCCAATTATCCGCTCCTGCGGCCCCTTGATTAATCAAGGATAAATTCAAATGTTCATCCAATTGGTTTATAGAAATATCGTATAATGCATTTACACCACTTTCACCAATGTTTTCTCTGGATTTAAACCATATAAAACGGTCTACCAGACTTGCCTTAATCAGGGAAGCATTAACTTGCCCTCCTCCTTCGGAAAGAACCCTGGTTATGCCTTGTTCAGATAACACCTTCATTACATGATGGAGGTCTAACTTTCCTTGATCATTTTTATCAATAATAAAAATCCTAAGTCCTAAATTCTCAAGCTCTTTAATTTTTTCTTGATCATTAGAACACGTCATAACCCAGAGTGGAATTTTCTGTGCTGATTTACAAAACTTGCTATTTTCGCTTAGTCTTAAATTACTATCTAATAAAACACGAACAGGTGAGCGTTTCTCAAGTCCTTTAATTCGACAGTCAAGCATTGGGTCATCAATAAGTACCGTTCCAATCCCTACCAAAATCGCATCATGATTAGCACGGTATAAATGTCCTCGTCTTCTTGCCTCGGCCCCAGTGACCCACGTTTTCTCACCTAGGTTTGCGGATATTTTACCATCTGCAGAACTTGCTATTTTAATGGTAACAAGTGGTTTTTCTTTTTGAATTTTTTTAAAAAAACCTAAATTTATAAAATCTGCTTCTTCTTTCAACAATCCAAAATATACATCAATCCCAGCATCTTCCAATATAGAGACACCTTTACCGCTTACGCGTGGGTCAGGGTCACCTGTAGCAATAATAATTTTAGAAATATTTGCCTCAACCAACGCAACTGCACAGGGGGATGTTTTACCAAAATGGGCGCAAGGTTCCAAAGTAACATAGGCGGTAGCACCTGAAGTATCGTTCGTGCAATTATCAAGCGCCTGTCTTTCCGCATGAGGACGACCGCCCCTACCTGTCCAACCTCGACCAATAATATGGCTACCCTTAACGATGACACAGCCTACAGAAGGGTTTGGGAAGGTCGTACCAAGGCCCCGCCTTGATAGTCGAAGTGCTATTTCCATATAGGACTTGTCATTATCTGAAAATTGAGTAGCTGCTTTATTCTTCTTCATGATCAGCTATCTCGCTGACAAAGTGGCCAAAATCACTGGCTTCACGGAAGTTTTTATATACTGATGCGAAACGCACATAAGCCACAGTATCAAGTTGCTCCAGCCCTTCCATGATCAGTTTACCGATTTGTTCGGAAGGGATTTCACTTTCCCCCATGCTTTCTAATTGGCGCACAATACCACTGATCATACGTTCAACTTGCTCTTCTTCAACAGGACGTTTTCTAAGGGCCATATACACAGAACGTTCAAGTTTTTCACGCTCAAAAGCCACTTTCTTGCCTGATGTTTTAAGAACGGTAAGTTCCCGTAATTGAACCCGTTCGAACGTCGTAAATCGAGCCCCGCACCCACCGCATGAACGACGGCGCCGAATTGCAGAATTATCCTCCGTTGGACGACTGTCCTTAACTTGAGTATCTTCATTTCCGCAAAATGGGCACCGCATATCTTTATCCTATATCACTAGTAAATTGGAAACTTAGCACAAAGTGCAATAACTTTTTCGCGCACTTTTGCTTCTGCTACACTGTTATCTTCCGGATTTTTTACAAGCTCGTCAAGAATTTCCAGAATAAAATCACCCACTAACTCAAATTCAGCAACTCCAAATCCGCGCGTGGTCCCCGCAGGTGTCCCTAGACGAATACCCGAAGTGATCATTGCTTTTTGAGGGTCAAACGGAACACCGTTTTTATTGCATGTTATGTTTGCACGGCCCAGTGAATTATCAGCATCACGCCCGGTAAGGTTTTTAGGTCGCAGATCAACAAGCAACAGATGAGTATCCGTGCCACCAGAAACAATATCGCAGCCACCGTCCTGTAACCTTTTCGCAAGTGCACGGGCATTTTCTTTAACCTGTGCAGCGTAAGTTTTAAATTCTGGCTTCAAAGCTTCACCAAGGGCAACTGCTTTCGCAGCGATGACATGCATCAATGGGCCACCTTGAAGTCCTGGAAAAACGGCACTGTTAAATTTTTTACCCAAATCAAGATCATTTGACAGGATCATACCACCCCGAGGTCCGCGTAAGGTTTTATGGTTAGTCGTTGTCACAACATGAGCATGTGGAAGTGGGCTTGGGTGTTCACCCGCGGCAACCAAACCAGCAAAGTGAGCCATATCAACAAGAAGATAGGCACCAACACTATCAGCGATTTCACGCATGCGTTCAAAATTAATTTCACGCGGGTAGGCTGATCCACCAGCAATAATTACTTTAGGGTTATGTTCTTTTGCAAGGATTTCAATTTGGTCATAATCCATCAAATGTGTGTCTTTGCGCACACCATATTGAATGGCATTAAACCATTTACCGGACTGTGCAGGCGGCGCACCATGCGTCAAATGCCCCCCCGCATCCAGTGACATGCCCAAAATGGTATCACCTGGTTTCGTTAGGGCAAGCATAACAGCACCGTTTGCTTGAGCACCAGAATGCGGCTGCACATTGACATATTCACAATTAAACAGCTCTTTTGCGCGATCAATGGCAAGTTGCTCTGCAATATCAACATATTCACAGCCACCGTAATAACGTCGTCCCGGATAACCTTCAGCATATTTATTGGTCATAATGCTGCCTTGCGCTTCCATAACGGCGCGGCTGACGATGTTTTCTGATGCAATCAGTTCGATATGATTTTGCTGACGACCCATTTCAAGATCAATGGCTTCAAGAAGTGCCGGATCTCTTTCACTTAAAGGAGCGTTAAAAAAAGTTTCTAAATGTGATGACATAATAGGATTGGCCTTAAATTAATAATATGAATAATAAAAAAATTTATAACAATTTATCAATACGCATTTGATGACGTCCGCCCTCAAATTTCGTATTAAGAAATACTTTCAAACAGTCTCTTGCAACTTCAATGCCCGTCGTACGCCCACCAAGGACTATAACATTTGCATTATTGTGCTCTCTAGATAATTTTGCCGTCAATGCATCATGAACCAGGGCAGCGCGTATATGTGAATGACGGTTAGCTGCAATGCTTATACCAATGCCCGAACCACAAACCAAAATACCACGAGTCGCCGACTCATTTTGAAGAGCCGCGGCCAATTTATTTGCATAATCTGGATAATCAACAGAAGAGGTATCATAACAACCTAGATCAACGATTGCTAAACCCATTTCTTCTAGGTCCGCTTTTAAAACTTCCTTCAATTCAAAACCACCATGGTCACTTGCGATAGCGATAACTTGGTCGGACATAAAGAACATACTCACATTTTATATAAAGCGTTTAAGTAACGAATAATTGCTTCATAACATAAGTGAAAAACAGATGAAATAAAAAAGGGCGTGTTTTTGCAAGAACAATTAAGATTTATTGAGAAAACCAGTCACTATTTTAAGTATCGAATAGGAGTTCGGACCAAAAAACACTCCCTTTTCCTTATTGGCTACCCAAACCTATTAGTAAGGACAGCTTTTCAATCAGTACTAGTTTCACTTTTTTCTTTATTCATTACATAAAGCATTTTATTGACGCCGGCCTTGCTGAGCTGTGCTTGAGATGCAGTTTTAGGACCGATTGTGGAAACCTCCCGACCTGTAACAGGATCTACAACCGTAACTTTAACGGAATTTCCCATGGTGATAAATTCGATGATAAAATTATCGTCATTCATCATGTGCTCCCTGGAAAACCTTTATTATTATGCTGCGCTAGAATATTTTTCAATATCCAGTTTTTGCCAAACTTTTTTCAGTGCATCAACAAGATGATCCATCATTTCATCAGTGTGCAAAGGATTAGGGGCAAAACGCAATCTTTCCGTACCACGCGGTACCGTTGGATAGTTAATCGGCTGAACATAAATACCATATTCATTGAGCAGAATATCGGACGCTTGTTTACAAATAACAGGATCGCCCACAGCTAATGGGACAATATGACTATCAGATGGCATAACAGGTAAATTTGCTTCTCTCAATTTACGTTTTAGTGTAGCGGCACGTTCTTGATGAATTTCACGTTCAATTGTGGATTTTTTCAAATGACGAACACTTGCCAGTGCGCCTGCTGTTAGCACAGGAGATAAAGAAGTGGTAAAAATAAATCCTGCGGCAAAACTGCGTACGCAGTCAACTATATCTTTCGACGCCGTGATATATCCGCCCATTAATCCAAAAGCTTTACCTAGTGTGCCTTCGATAATATCGACTCGGTCCATAAGACCCCATTGTTCAGCTACACCGCCACCACGTGGGCCATACATACCAACTGCATGTACTTCATCCATATAGGTCATAGCGTTATATTTATCAGCTAAATCGCAAAATTCTTCGATAGGCGCAAAATCACCATCCATTGAATATACACTCTCAAACAAAATAATTTTCGGTGCATCAGGGTCAGCCTCTTCTAGCAAATGCGTAAGATGTTCAACACTATTGTGCTTAAAAATTCTTTTTTCGCATTTTCCCGCAAGTACGCCATTAATCATTGAGGCATGATTTAGTTCATCAGAAAAAATGATGCAACCAGGCATTAATTTAGCAATCGTAGAAATGGATGTTTCGTTGGAAATATAACCAGATGTAAATAACAGCCCGGCTTCTTTACCGTGAAGATCAGCAAGTTCGGCTTCAAGCATTACATGATAATGATGCGTTCCACTTATATTACGTGTACCACCGGAACCTGCACCTACCTTATCAATTGCATCTTTCATGGCTTTTATAACATCAGGATGTTGGCCCATGCCAAGGTAGTCATTACTACACCAGACAGTAATTTCTTTTTCGCCATCTTCCGCATGCCACGTAGCTGAGGGAAACTCGCCATTTTTACGCTCGATATCCATAAAGACGCGGTAGCGGCCTTCTTGTTTGATATCAGCCAAAGCACCAGAAAAAATACGGTTATAGTCCATTATAAAATTCCACTTTATTCCTATAAACCATGTCGTACCTCAGTTTAATTGACAAAGGAAGAAAAAATTGTCCTTTTTGTGCTTACAAAAGAACTTAATGTATTAATGAATAATCCCCAATGAACGATATAATGTGGAAATATATGAGTTAACCTGTTGTAAAACGTAGTAAATCAGTCCAAAAACCATCTAATGACCTCAAACGATCTCGTAATTCTGTGACACCTTCGTCAGTGAAAAGATTTTTCTCTTTTACCATATCAAGGTTTTCGTCAAAAAGCTCACCGACTAGATTACAAACACCTTTACCACTGTCGCTTAACCAGATTCGCAGTGCTCTGCGGTCATGTTCTGAGCGTTCTTGTCTTATGTAACCTGACTCGACAAGTTTTTTAAGGTTATAGGAAACATTTGAGCCAAGATAGTAGCCCCGATTTCTTAAATCACCCGCCGTTATTTCATGATCACCAATATTATAAAGAAGTAATGCTTGTACAGAATTGATGTTACTCATCCCTTTAGAATCAAGGCGATGTTTGACAATATCGAGCATTCTTCTGTGTAATCTTTCGATTAGCCTTAAACATTCGAGGAAATTATGTCTCGTTCTTGATTCTTGTGTTTCATGACCACCAATTAAATTGCTGCTATGATGAGTTAATGACATTCAAAATTCCTATTTTTATAAAATATATTTTTCTTTATCTACAGAAGTTATATAACAACATACCTAACAAGCTGTTAAAAAGTAGTTTACAAATAATTAGTATATTAAATTTATTTAAAAAGAATTAATGCGGAGCACATCATGATTACAGGTTCTTTTCCAAATAGTCGCCCAAGACGTAGCAGAAAAAATATGTGGTCGCGTGACATGGTCCGTGAAAATTCACTATCCGTAAATGATCTCATTTGGCCCCTATTCGTTCAAGAAGGGGACAACCAAGCTACAGCCGTGTCTTCAATGCCGGGTGTGAAGCGGATGTCCATTGATCTTATTGTAGAAAGAGCTGCCGAAGCCAAGGAACTTGGCATTCCCGCGATTGCTATTTTTCCACAAACACCAGAAGACTTAAAAACGGATGAAGGATATGAAGGGGTTAATCCTGAAAATTTAATTTGCAGAACAGTACGCGCTATAAAATCACAAGTTCCGGATATTGGTGTTATATGTGATGTAGCCCTTGATCCTTATACTACCCATGGACAAGATGGATTAATTAAAAACGGGTATGTGGACAATGACCTTACGCTAGAAGCACTCGTTAATCAGGCCCACATTCAAACAAAGGCAGGTTGTGATATCCTAGCTCCATCAGACATGATGGACGGACGAGTCGCTGCCATACGTAATATGCTTGAAGAAAAGAAATTTCATAATTCTCAAATTATGGCTTATTCAGCAAAATATGCATCAGCATTTTACGGTCCATTTCGAGAAGCGGTTGGTTCAACCAGCAACTTAAAAGGCGGCAAAGAAACATATCAAATGGATCCCGCAAATACGGATGAAGCCTTACGTGAAGCCGGTATGGATATTAATGAAGGTGCTGATTCAATCATAGTCAAACCGGGCATGCCTTACCTTGATATTATCGAAAGAATAACCCGCGAATTAAATTTCCCTACCTATGCTTATCAAGTAAGCGGTGAATATGCCATGATCCATGCCGCCGCCGCCAATGGCTGGCTTGACCTTGATAAAGCGATGATGGAAAGTTTACTTAGCTTTAAGCGTGCGGGAGCATGTGGGATTTGGACTTACTTCGCCCCAGTTGTTGCTAAAAAAATAAACCAACAATAAAAAAGCCCGCTTAATAAAACGGGCTTTCAAATTAGTATATATTTATATTATCCATATATATCATTTGGAATTTCCTGCAGAAGTTCATCCAAATCATAAAATGACGGCTGGTACATTGTTGGTACTGCTTTACGTCCAATTTCTGCTGATATTGGTGCCGCATTTCCATGAAGATGCGAAATAATAGTCGCTTTCATCACTTCATAAATATGACCTTCTTCATCAACAATTTGTTGCAAACGTGATGCAAGTGGAGCGGCCATTGTATAGGAAACCAAGATACCAAGAAATGTACCAACAAGGGCACCACCAATTAATGCCCCTAGGACTTCAACTGGTTCATTAATAGATGCCATTGTATTAATAACACCAAGCACAGCAGCCACAATACCAAGAGCAGGAAACGCTTCACCAACAACAGCTAGGGCATGCGCGCCTTCACTTTCTTCATGATGATGTTTTTCAATTTCATTCATCATTACGTCTTCTACTTGATGGGGATCATCAAAATTCATTGTTGTCATACGAAAATAGTCGCATATGAATGCCGTTATATGATGGTCATCCTTAACGCGTCCTACATGGTTAAATATCTTACTTTCATGAGGGTCTTCAATATGGGTCTCAAGTGCCATTGGTCCTTTAGTTTTAACCAATTTACAAACCATATATAGTAATGTCAGAAGATCATTATAATCTTCTCCCTTCCATTTAGGACCTTTAATCGCATGGCCAAGCCCCTTACCTGCCTTCTTCATTATTGAGCTACCATTACCCGTAATAAATGACCCAATCGCGGCACCACCGATCACCATAGCTTCTGTTGGTAAGGCACCAATAATCACGGCCATATTACCACCGTGACTTATAAAGCCTCCGAATACCATGCCTAATGTGACGACGATACCTAACAAAATAAACATACAAATTACCTTTGTTTTTTAATAATTAAACACAGTTATAGTTAAATTTTATTAAGCAAGTTTTAATGCAGCATAAAAAAAATAAACTTTTATCAATTAATATTTTTGGACTTTTCAGGCAGAAAGCAATATATCAAAACAATAAACGCCCCTTTTATCCATGATTGGCATAAATTATTATGACTAAAAATATAGACCAGCTGAGTTTTGAAGATATCAAAAATGCTGCCACTTCATTTGACGGGGCGATAAAGCATACGCCAACTGCACATGCTATTACGCTCTCTAAAAAAACGGGCGCCGACGTATATATCAAGTATGAAAACCGCCAGTTCACAGCCTCTTTTAAAGAACGCGGTGCTTTAAATAAGTTATTAAATTTAGATGATAATCAAAAGAAAAAAGGTGTTATTGCTGCAAGTGCTGGCAACCATGCCCAAGGCGTTGCTTATCATGGCACACGACTTGGCATTCCAACAACCATCGTCATGCCACTAAATACTCCCTTTGTTAAAATCCAAAACACACAAGAATTAGGTGCCACTGTCATTGAAGTTGGTGAACGTTTTGATGAAACCGCTGAGGCTGCATTAAAAATATCAGAAGAAAAAGACCTCACCGTGGTTCATCCATTTGATGATTATCATGTCATGGCCGGACAAGGCACCATTGGGATTGAGCTTTTAAATGATGTTGCGGACTTAGACATAATCGTTGTGCCAGTGGGCGGCGGCGGATTAATTTCAGGCATCGCTACAGCTGCCAAAGCTATAAATCCAAAAATCAAAATTATTGGCGTACAATCTGAGAGATTCCCTTCACTATACCGCGCGTTTCATAATGAAGAATATGTCTCAATGGGATCAACACTCGCAGAAGGGATCGCCGTTAAAACCATCGGCAAAAAAACTTTAAAAATCTGCAAAGAGCTTGTGGATGACGTATTGCTTGTTAATGAAGATGACATTGAAATAGCGGTTGGAATGTTGCTCACTATTGAAAAAACAGTCTCAGAAGGCGCCGGTGCATGCCCGCTTGCTGCCCTTGTACGTTACCCTGAGATCTTCAAAGGTAAAAAAGTCGGCTTAATCGTTACGGGCGGTAATATAGACACCCGCCTACTGGCTTCCATCTTAATGAGAAGTTTGGTTCGGGACCGTAGAATAACAAGGTTGCGCATTGAACTTCCAGACATTCCTGGCGCATTATCAATAATTTCATCAATCATTGGTAATAAAGGCGGAAATATTATTGATGTTTCCCATCACAGGCTTTTCACAGAACTACCCGCCAAAGAAACATATTCAAATATCACCTTAGAAACGCGTGATGCTCAGCACTTTCAAGACATACTTGATAATTTAAGAGAAGAAGGGTTTGTGGTCACTGTTAACCAAAATATCGACATGTAATTGAACTTTTTATCAAATGATAAGGTTTAATTAACCATCAGTTGTCATATTAGGACAATAAATTGATGATAACATTGGAATAATTGGTAAATATGTCGGACGAACAACGCCCCATTATTATTAAACGGATCAAAAAAATATCAGGCGGGGCCCATGGTGGCGCTTGGAAAGTGGCATATGCAGACTTCGTGACGGCGATGATGGCCTTTTTCCTACTTTTATGGCTTCTTGGATCTACATCCGAAGAACAAAAAGAAGGTCTCTCAGAATATTTTACACCGACGACTGCCAGCACAAACTCACCGTCTGGTGCGGGAGACATTCTTAGTGGTATGTCCATTAATGATGGTGGTGTCAGTGCCGCTGTTACAGCGCCAATGCCGGAACAAATTACCATTCAAAAAGAAGAAGTAGAAATAGAAGCCGGTTCAGATGAAAGTTCATTAGAAAACGCCATTGCCAACCGCGAGCAAGATGCATTTGAAGATATGGCAAGTGAGTTAAACCTGAGCATTCAGGATAATGCAGAGTTATCTGTATTAAGTGACCAAGTATTAATTGATGTCACGGAAGACGGCATGCGTATTCAAATTGTAGACCAAGACAATAGAGAAATGTTTCGCAATGATACCGCAGAACTTTATGAATACGCGCAAAAAATGATTACCCATGTTGCTGAAAAAGTTGGAGAATTGCCAAACAGAATATCGATTAGAGGTCACACTGATTCTAATCCTTATAGACCAAATGCAAGTTATACAAATTGGGAATTAAGTTCTGACCGCGCAAATGCGGCCCGACGTGTTATGAGAAATTCTGGTGTTTCACCAGATCGATTTGCCGAAATTACAGGTAAAGCATCAACAGAACCACTTTTGCCGGATCGTCCAGATCGTCCAGAAAACCGCAGAATTACTATTCTTGTTATTCGTGAAGCACCTACATTGCCTTCAAATTTGTAAAGAATATTAAAAAACGCCTTGTTATTTTCAAAAAAGTACTGCTAAAATTATCCCGTGAAGGGAAGTTACTGAATGGAAATTTTAGAACCATCAATACAGATGTGGTTAACTTTTGGCTTAATTTCGGTAGGCATAGTTTTTTACATTCTCGATAAATTTCCTATGGAAATAACATCTTTAGGAATCATTTCAGCTTTACTTGTGCTGTTTCACATTATGCCCGTTGTCGGACCAAATAATGAAATATTACTCAGCACCCGCTCTCTTCTTGCTGGCTTTGCTGATCCAGCATTGATTACTATTCTTGCGTTATTAGTTGTGGGGCATGGAATGGTGGTCACTGGCGCATTGGATAGCCCAGTTAAAATATTAGTGCGGCTTGGAAATAATTATCCCATTACTGTACTTGTGTCATCCCTAATCACAGTCATGATCATAAGTGCTTTTTTAAATAACACGCCTGTTGTTGTAATTTTTATTCCTATCATGATTACACTGGTTGAAAATCTTGGCAAATCCCCCTCTTTATATTTGATGCCATTAAGTTTTGTTGCCATCCTCGGTGGTATGACGACCCTTATAGGGTCCAGCACTAACTTACTTGTATCTGGTTCCTATCAAGCGGTCGGCGGTGATGCGCTTGGTTTTTTTGATTTTGCAATACCCGGTTTATTTTTAGCGACAATTGGGTTTATATACGTTCTATTTATTGCCCCAAAATTACTGCCGAGCGATACGTCTTCATCAAATCAAGAAATGAAAATAACTGGTAAACAATTTATCATTCAAATTGATCTTACAGAGGGTAACTCACTCATCGGTAAAAGGGCAATTGCAGGCATGTTTCCTGATTTAACTGGTATGACTGTACAATTGGTTAAAAAAGGTCTCCATGAATTTTTACCGCCGTTTGATGATATCACTCTCGAAAAAGGGGACTGCTTGGTTATTGCCACTACCCGAAAAGAATTAACCAGTAAGATTGTTAAAGACCATATTCTTCTTGCTGATGTAAAAAACCAAACGGATATTGAATTAGATGCAAATAATGAAGAAATCACAACCATCTCTCGAGGGCAAAGATTGGTGGAAGTCATCGTTGCCCCTAAATCAAGGCTTGATGGAAGGACTTTAGATCAAGCAGGTTATTTTTT
Source organism: Kordiimonadaceae bacterium (assembly GCA_018699075.1). Taxonomy (GTDB): domain Bacteria; phylum Pseudomonadota; class Alphaproteobacteria; order Sphingomonadales; family Emcibacteraceae; genus Pseudemcibacter. The sequence continues at coordinate 24,029 of JABIPV010000321.1, forward strand.
AAACGGTGGCTCAAAAATACTCGGCGTTCAAAGACGTGGCAGAATGAACAGAGCCTCAATTAATGATATTCGAATTGAAGCAAGCGACATTCTTCTGGTTGTCGGTAACCAGAACCAAATCCAGTCACTTCGACTAAATAAAGATGTGATGTTAATGGAGTGGTCAGTAAAAGAAATACCGATCAAAGCCGATACTTGGAAAGCACTTAGTATTTTTTTTGGTGTTGTAATCCTGGCCTCAACCGGACTTGTACCGATTGCCATTGCCGCAACACTTGGCGCCTTCGTCATGATTGTTTCAGGCTGTTTAAATATTCGAAAAGCTGCAAATGCCGTAGACCGGAAAATATTTATGCTCATCGGCGCAGCCCTTGCCATGGGCACATCATTACAGGCAACCGGTGGTGCTTCATACTTAGCGATGGTGATGATTGACGTTCTTAGCGGCGCAAGTACCCCTGTTATACTATCAGCCTTCTTTCTTCTGATTGCCTTCCTAACCAATATTTTAAGTAATAATGCAACGGCGGTTCTTTTTACGCCCATTGCCGTTAATATTGCTGGTGAGCTAGGTGTTGATCCCTTTATTTTTATTACGGCAGTCATTTTTGCAGCTAATTGTTCTTTCGCAACACCAATGGGATACCAAACCAATTTATTGGTCTTGGCTCCAGGTAATTATAAATTTGTCGACTTCATGAAAGTCGGCATACCTCTTATTATTATTTTATGGATAAGCTATTCCTTATTTGCACCATGGTACTTTGACCTTTAACATTGACCAGCTAGAATTTTAATACGTTTTGTGGTATCAAAAAGCATGACCGATCAATCATCCTATTTTCCGAAATTTTATATGACGGCCCCTTCCCCTTGTCCTTATTTAGAGGACAAGCACGAAAGAAAAGTCTTTACGGAACTCAAAGATGAAAAACTATCCTTTGATCGCAATGCAATTTTAGAACATTTTGGTTCCAGCGGACCGACTGATTATTCAATTAGATTAAATCACTCACTCACTTTAGTAGGCTTCAGAAGAAGCCAAGACATCGCTTACCGTCCCGCATGCGAAAATTGTCAAGAATGCAAATCGGTCCGCGTTCCCGTGGTATTATTTAATAGGACAAAAAGCCAAAACCGTATTTTCAATAAAAACCAAGACTTAATAATTGAAATTAAACCAAACATTGCCACCGAAGAACAATTTGAATTATTAAAAATATATATTGATGACCGGCATGATGACGGCGGCATGTCTTCGATTACAATGGATGAATACAGAGATATGGTTGAAAGCAGTCTCATCAACACAAACATCATTGAATATAGGCAAGAAGACGGAAAATTAATAGCTGCGGCCCTCACCGATCAGATGTCAGATTCGCTTTCAATGGTCTACAGCTTTTTTGATGTTTCAAAAAATATGAATAAACGCAGTCTGGGAGTATTTATGGTATTAAGCCATATAGAACTCGCCATAGCGAAGGGTTTTGATCATGTATATTTGGGCTACTGGGTGAAAAACAGTCCTAAAATGAGCTATAAAGCCAATTTCAAACCGTTCGAGGTGTTGATTTCCGATGGCTGGAGTTTGATTAAATAACAGTGTGATTATTGCTAAATTATGACCCATTCAAAAATATAGTAATAATTGAATTTTACAGTTAATCTGTTTATAAGAAAAACAATACATATTCTTAATTAATAAATTAAGGCATATACATGAAACGTCGTTTATTTCTTAAAAAATCCGCCGCGGTTGGTGTTGGAACACTGGTTACAGGAGCGTGTAGTCAAAGCCCTGCAGACCCAAATTCGCGTTCTGAAAAAAGTGCAATAAACACTACTCAAACCCAGCGGTCAATTGAACTTAAAATGGTAACGGCGTGGGCTAAAAACTTCCCTGGTCTAGGAACACGTGCCGTTGAATTCGCAGATGACATTAACAAAGCCACAAATGGCCGGATCAAAATCCGTGTATATGCTGCGGAAGAAATGGTTCCTGCTTTTCAAGCTTTCGATGCTGTATCACAAGGTAACGCAGACATCTATCACGGTGCAGATTACTTTTGGCAGGGCAAGCACCCAATGTTCAATTTTTTTGGCGCCGTTCCATTCGGACTAACAGCTACTGAAATGACACAATGGATTCAATTTGGTGGTGGTCAAGAACTTTGGGACGAACTTTCTGCTAGGTTCAATATAAAACCCATGCTCTGTTGTGCAACTGGAATACAGATGGGTGGCTGGTTCAATAAAGAAATTAACTCTGTAGAAGACTTTCAGGGTCTTAAAATGCGCATTCCCGCTCTGGGTGGCGAAATACTGAAACGTCTTGGTGCGACACCCGTAACCCTTCCGGGTGGTGAAATCTTCCTATCTCTTTCACAAGGTAACATTGATGCCACTGAATGGATTGGACCATGGAATGATCTTGCCTTTGGCTTCCAACAAATAGCGAAATACTACTACACATCCGCGTATCATGAGCCAAACACATCTGTTTGCGCTGGTTGGAACCTTGATATTTGGAACTCTTTAAGCGCTTCAGAACGCGTCATTATTGAGGCGCTAGCTGAAAAGCATTATGCACGTTCGCTTGCTGAATTTAATGCCCGTAATGCTGGCGCGCTTCGTACGCTGATCAAAGAACATGGTGTAGAAACGCGTCAATTTTCTGCTGAAGTAATGAATGCACTTGCTGATATCGCAGGAGATGTTGTCGCCGATATCGGTAAAACTGATGAAATATCAATACGTATTTATAATAGCTATATGGCAACACTGGCTGTTGCAAAAGAATGGAGCGGCATCGCCGACGAGCCGTATATGGTAGCACGCCGTTTGTCGGATAAATTTGGTCAAGCTCTGTAAAAGTTAACTTAGTTCAATTGGTTTACAAATAAAATGTCATACTTTGGCAGTTCTTACATCAAAGTGTTGGGGTTGAATGAATTAAAATAACTTCCCACCATAGTATTCATTGAATTTTTCATTTGGCTTGTTTATAAGTAAATGAAATCTTATAACAATAAAATATTTTCTACATCAAAATTAAGGCTTACATATGGAACGTCGTACATTTCTTAAAAAATCCGCTACGGTGGGCGCGGGGACACTTGCAGCGGGAGCAGTAGCTGCATGTACTCAAAGCCCTGTAGACCCAAATTCTGGCTCTGTACAAAGTGCAGCTGGTGCTACCCAAGCCCAAAAGTCAATTGATCTTAAAATGGTTACGACGTGGCCAAAAAACTTTCCTGGGCTCGGCACACGGGCTGTTGAATTTGCAGAAGACATTGATAAAGCCACAAACGGTCGTATCAAAATTCGTGTTTATGCTGCGGACGAAATGGTTCCAGCACTTCAAGCGTTTGATGCAGTATCACAAGGAAATGCCGATATTTACCATGGTCCAGATTATTACTGGCAAGGTAAACATCAGATGTTTAACTTCTTCGGCGCGGTGCCATTTGGCCTATCTGCTACTGAAATGACACAGTGGCTTCAATATGGCGGCGGTCAAGAACTTTGGGATGAACTCGCAGGCCGCTTCAATGTAAAACCGATGCTTTGCAATGCAACAGGAATGCAAATGGGTGGTTGGTTCAACAAAGAAATCAATAGTGTTGAAGACTTCCAGGGCTTAAAAATGCGCATTCCCGGTCTTGGCGGCGAAATCATTAAGCGCATGGGTGGCACACCTGTAACGCTTTCAGGCGGTGAAATTTTCTTGTCACTTTCACAAGGTAACATTGATGCCACAGAATGGATCGGTCCTTGGAATGACCTAGCCTTTGGTTTCCATCAAGTTGCGCAGTATTACTATACGTCTGCCTATCATGAACCAAGTGCATCTGTATGTGCTGGCTGGAACCTTGATGTATGGAATTCACTCAGCGATTCTGAGCGTGTTATTATTGAAGCATTAGCTGAAAAACATTATGCGCGTTCGCTTGCTGAATTTAATGCACGTAACGCAAACGCCCTTCGTACTTTGATTAACGAACACGGTGTTCAAACTCGTCAGTTCCCACCTGAAGTTATGAAAGCACTTGCGGATGTAGCAGCGGATGTGGCAGCGGACATTGGTAGAATTGATGATATTTCAACACGAATTTACAACAGTTATATGGAAACACTTTCTGTTGCGAAAGAATGGGGTGGCATTGCCGATGAGCCATATATGGCTGCACGCCGTTTGTCAGATAAGTTTGGTCAAGACCTCTAATCTCTTGAGCAAAAATATAAAAACTAGGACTAACAACTGGGAGCAATCAACCTTATGGATGGAATTGCAAAATTAGCCCGCGGCATTGATGCCGTAAACGAGGTGATCGGTAAGATCACATCTTGGGCAACATTAACGCTGGTACTCGTACAGTTTGCCATCGTGATGATGAACTATCTTTACAGTGAAGGCATTATCGCCGTACAGGAAAGCTTAACCTATATGCATTCACTGGTTTTTCTTGGCGCAGCAGGATACACTCTTTTACATAACGGCCATGTTCGCGTGGATATTTTCTATAGTAAAATGGATGAAAAGGGAAAAGCCTACATTAATTTAATTGGCTCTCTTATTGTTTTATTTCCGGTATTAATTTGTGTAGGAATATATGCGTGGCCTTTCGTAGGTCAATCATGGGACATACTAGAAGGATCAATTGAAACCAGCGGACTTCATATTGTTTATATCTTAAAATCTATGATTATATTGTTTGTTGGCAGTACATTAATTCAAGGTATTTCTGTCACGCTTCATTCCCTTCTAGTTATTATGGGATATGAACACCTCGTCGAAGAACCACTTGGGGAGGGCATCTAATGATTTTAGATTTATCACTTATCGGAATCCAAATTGATTTCGTAATTTTAGGCATAATGTTAAGCGAATTTTTTAACATGCCATTAGATGCGCTACTTTGCACAGTCATGTTTGTTTTGGCATGTGGCTCTCTACTACTAGGGTATCCGGTTGCCTTTACGCTTCCGGGTATATCACTTATGTTTGCTGGCCTTGGCTTTGCCATGGGGATCTTTGATTTTTCCATTATTGGCGGCGTACCGCAAAGAATATACGGCACCATGACGAATGTAGTGATGATGGCTGTTCCGCTATTTGTGTTTATGGGCGTGATGTTAGAGCGCTCACAAATCGCGGAAGACTTGCTAGATAGTATGGGTAAATTAATGGGGCGAATGAAAGGTGGTCTTGGCATTTCAGTAACCATCGTGGGCGCCCTTCTTGCAGCAAGTACCGGTATTGTTGGTGCTACTGTGGTGATTATGGGCCTAATGGCATTACCAACTATGCTTGACCGTGGATATAGTCCGGCTGTGGCTACGGGTGGCATTGCCGCTGCGGGCACACTCGGTCAGATTATCCCGCCTTCTATCGTTCTTGTATTACTCGGTGATCAGTTATCATCCGCTTGGCAATCATCACAACTGGCACTAGGTAACTTTTCCCCTACGCCACTTTCTGTGGGTGATTTGTTTGCCGGTGCTTTGATCCCTGGTCTTGGACTGGTTTTACTGTACATTCTTTATCAGATTTTCGTTGCAATTCTTTTCCCAAGTTCTTGTCCTCCCGTTGTAGACAGTGATGAGAAAATTGACTGGAAACCAGTTCTCGCTGCTTTCCTTCCTCCAATTATTCTTGTCGTGGCGGTTCTAGGGTCAATCTTAGGCGGCATCGCAACGCCGACTGAAGCTGCGGCCCTTGGTGCCGTTGGTGCGATACTGATGGCTGGATATAAAGACGACAAATCAAAACCAATGCCTGTCATTTTTGCTGGTTCGTCAATTGTGCTGTTACTTTTACTAGGTGGTTTATTTGACCTTCGCATGGGTCGCGAAGAAATCTCAATTATGGACTATATCGCCTTTTATGCTTCTATCCCGCTGCTGCTAGCAATGGTTTGGGGTATAGCAGATAGCTTTATGCGCGTTTATCGCAAGAAAGTCATTCATGAAGTCATGCAAATGACTGCCAAAATCAGCTCAATGATCTTTATCATTATGGTTGGTGCTGCACTTTTCACTTTGATCTTCCTTGGATTTAATGGTGATTTTTATATCACTGAATTCCTGACTAACTTGCCTGGAGGACGACTTGGAGCCTTCTTGTTAGTGATGGTCGTAATGTTTGTGCTTGGTTTCTTCCTCGACTTTATCCAAATTGTGTTTGTTGTTGTTCCAATAGTAGCACCTGTACTCTTTTTGATGGATATTAACCCAATCTGGCTTGGTGTGATGATGGCTATGAACCTACAGACGTCGTTCTTAACACCACCATTTGGCTATGCACTATTCTATCTTCGTGGTGTTGCGCCTGAAGATAGAGTGAAAACCACCGATATTTATAAAGGGGTGCTACCGTATATTGTCATACAGCTGATCGCCTTGATCATCCTTTATAACTTCGAAGGATTGGTCACATGGTTACCGAGCATCATATTTGGTAAGTAATTAAATATATTCCAATAAAAAAGGAGGCTTGAAGCCTCCTTTTTTTGTATCTTTTTCATTTTTTTAACCACGTCCGCGATATGTGGGAACACCTTGATCAGGAATCCATACGCCTTTTGGTGGTTCACCTGTTTGATAAAAAACATCGATAGGAATACCGCCGCGAGGATACCAATAGCCACCGATCCGAAGCCATTTTGGATTTATTTCTTTTACCAAACGTTCCGCTATGCCAACGGTGCAATCTTCGTGAAAGCCGGCATGATTTCGAAAAGAATGCATGTATAGTTTTAAAGATTTACTTTCAACAAGATAATCACCTGGCACAAAATCAATCACGATATGGGCAAAATCAGGTTGACCGGTTACCGGACAAAGTGAGGTAAATTCAGGACATGTGAAGCGGACAAAATAATCCGATTTCGGTCTTGGGTTAGGCACTTTTTCTAGTACGGCTTCATCAGGACTATTTGCTTGCTCAGTGGCACCACCAAGCTGGGAAAGTCCTTCGTAAATTTCATTGGTCATATTTAAGTCCTGTATTTAATTTTCTCATTCTATAATCCAAAAATCATTAAATGTCATCATTGATATAAAAATGATCAAAATCGCATAAGCCATATGTTGACGTGATAGAACATAAAAACTATCTTTACGACAAAGTAATTACAGGAATAAATACATGTTAGACGTATCATCACTGGTATCTACTAAATGGCTTGCAAAAAATATAAGTGACCCAAACATACGTATATTTGACAGCTCATGGCATATGCCTGCCTCAGGTCGAAATGCAAAAGCTGAGTATGAAAAATCGCACATTCCAGGAGCATTGTTTTTTGATGTAGATGAAATTGCAGATACCGACAACCCGCTTCCCCATATGATGCCAATAGAGGAAAAAATGTCCAGCCGCCTAAGAAAGTTTGGCGTAAGCAAGAAGCAGCATATTATCATATATGATAATAGCAATGGCCTGTCCGCGGCACGTGGTTGGTACATGTTTAAAACATTCGGTCATGAAAAAGTTTCTATTCTTGATGGTAGTCTTTCAAAATGGATCGATGAAGCTCACGAGGTAACGAGCTATATACCGTCTTATTCAGAAAGTCATTATTCTGCCGTTAAAAATACTGGCGCGACCAGAACAGTTGAACAAGTAATTAAGAACATAGATACTAAAAAAGAACAAGTGGTTGACGCTAGGTCAAATGGGCGCTTCTTAGGGATCGACCCTGAACCACGAGCCGAATTAAAATCTGGCCGTATTCCAGATAGTTTTAATGTCCCTTTTAATACGCTTATGAATGAAGATAAAACATTTAAATCGCCAGCAGAAATTAATAAACTATTCGAAGACAGCGGCGTTGATTTAAATAGCCCAATTATAACAAGTTGTGGCAGCGGAATGACTGCCTGTGTGCTTTTATTTGCCCTTCATCAAATTGGCCATAAGGATAACGCGCTTTATGATGGATCATGGACAGAATGGGGCGGACATCCAGATACCCCAGTTATAAAATAATTGAGAGTATAATGAAAAAAGATACCAAAATAGTGCACGCAGGACGCAACAAGAAATATACAGGTCAAGCCGTTAACGTGCCCGTATATCACGCTTCCACCATTTTGCACGACAGCGTCGCCCAGCTTAATGATTCCATTAAAAACATATCCAACAATTCAATGTTTTATGGCCGTCGCGGCACCCCTACTCATTTCGCTTTTCGTGATGCCATGGTTGAACTTGAAGGCGGTCATGGCTGTCTTGTATATCCATGTGGTCTTGCGGCTGTAAATGCCGCGCTGATGACCTTTTTAAGCAGTGGTGACCACCTGTTGATGGTAGATACGACATATGGACCGACAAGAAATCTCTGTAATCGTGTCTTAAAAAGAATGGGTATTGAAACCACTTATTATGATCCTCTTATTGGTGCTGGTATAAAAGACCTGATCCAGGAAAATACCAAAGTCATTTTCACGGAATCACCCGGTTCAGTAACTATGGAAATTCAAGATATTCCTGCAATATCAAAAGTTGCTCATGAAAATGATATTATGGTGATGATCGATAACACATATGGCAACCTTATAAATTTTGACCCTTATGCCCACGGCGTTGACCTTTCAATTCAGGCGGCGACAAAATATATTGTTGGCCATTCGGACGCCATGCTCGGCACTATCACGACAACGGAAAAACATTGGAAGCGACTTTATGATCATAGTTACTTTATGGGCTATACCGCTGCGCCGGACGATATTAATCTTGCGATGCGGGGTATTCGCACTATTAAGCAACGCATCAAACAACATGAAGAAAGTGGCTTAAAAGTTGCCAAGTGGCTTAAGGAGCAAGACTGCGTTGATCTTGTCCTCCACCCGGCTTTTGAAGATTGCCCCGGCCATGAAATCTGGAAACGTGATTTTAACGGCTCAAACGGCTTATTTTCCTTTACCTTCAACACAGGGCATGACGCTGCTATTACCGCGTTACTGGATAATTTAAAGCTATTTAGAATGGGTTTCAGTTGGGGTGGCTTTGAAAGCCTCGCCATGAGTTTTTATAATCTTAAAAAAGAGCGCGATCTGCCCTTATGGAATAATTATGGTCCCTTAGTTAGATTACATGTTGGCTTAGAAGACGCTGATGATTTAATTGATGATCTGGCCCAAGGCATTGAGCATTATAAAAAAGCGTTATAATTTTAGCTGCGCAAGGCAGATGAAAACCGACCCAATAAAAACAGCACTGTTGCACATAATACAATGGCGGGACCCGTCGGAACATCCCATTGACTGGACACGCCAACACCTGCAAGCACCGATAATATTCCTCCGCAAGAAGATATAATAATCATTTGCAGCGGTGTATTTGATATGGTTCTTGCCGCAGCAGCAGGAATAATCATTAGTGCGGTTATCAATAAAACGCCAATCACTTTAAGCGCGACCGCCACTAAAAATGCAATTAACAACATATATAAAACCTTAATTGTGCTGACTTTAATACCTTCTACCTGTGCGAGGTCTTCATGCACCGTAAGGGAAAGAAGTGGTCTCCAAATAAAAAATAGACAAATGGCCGAAAAAGCGGAAACAGCACCGATGGTATAAATATCGGTCATGCCAATGGCGAGAATATTCCCGACCAGATAAGCCATCATATCTTGGCGGAAATGATCCATCATGGATATAATAATCATACCAATGGATAAAGCACTATGGGCCAAAATTCCCAGCAATGTATCCGATGAAAAACGTTTATCCCGTTGAAGAAAAAGAAGAAACATCGCCACCGACGAACAAGTGATAATCATGATAATCGGATTTTCACTATCAAATGCTATACCAAGGGCAACCCCCATTAGCGCGGAATGGGCAACCGTATCACCAAAATACGCCATCTTACGCCATACCATAAAGCAGCCAAGCGGGCCCGCGATCGCCGCAACAAGCACACCGGCGATTATGGCATTGATAATAAATTCATCAATCATGATTATGTCCATGATGTTTATGGTCATGACCTTCATTATGATGATGGGTATAAATGGCAACCCCTTCCGCAGGTCGGCCCATCATGGCATGATATTCCGGATTGTCCTTCACCAGTTCTGGTGTGCCACTACAACATATGTGACGGTTAAGACACAATACCTGATCAGTGGACGCCATCACAAGATGAAGATCATGTGAAATCATCAGCACCCCACAATTGGTTTCATCACGAACTTTGGCGATCAGGCCATATATTTCCTGTTGCCCCATAATATCAATACCCTGCACTGGTTCATCCAGTACCAGTAAATCAGGCTGCCCGAGCAATGCACGCGCAAGCAAAATGCGCTGCATTTCACCGCCGGATGCACTTTGCACTGGTTGATTTGATATATAAGAAAGTTTTACGGTTTCGAGCACTTTTTCAATGTCATCATACGTACTTCCCGGGCGAAGATATAAAAAATCGCGCACACTTAACGGAAGCACATCGTCAATCATGACTTTTTGCGGCATATATCCAATTGAAATTTTGTTGGACCGATGCACGGTGCCAGAGCTGACGTCTAAAATACCTAATGATATTTTCATCAACGTACTTTTACCCGCCCCATTAGGACCAATAAGCGTAACCGTCTCGCCCTTATTTACACAAAACGAAACATTTTCAAGCACAAGATTATTGTGATAACTTTTACAGACATTATCTAGCCTCAAAAGTTGACTAGCATCACCGTCCATCAATTCTAATCCCTACAATTTTCGCAAATACCTGCGATTTCAAGAATTGAATTTTCATATGAATAACCGTTATCTTTTGCGGCCTGCTTAATCACATCATGAAGTGATTTTTCATTCATTTCAGTGACATTGCTACATACTTTACAGATCATGAAATGACCCTGATGTTTATGGGAAGGATCACTACATCCTACAAAGGCATTTAAACTTTCAATTCTATGAACGAAACCTTCTTCAATTAGGAAATCGAGCGCGCGGTAAACCGTCGGCGGCGCGACCCTTTTTGTCCCATCACTTAAAAGGTCTAATACCTCATAAGCCGTAATTGGTTCATGCTTGCCCCAAACAAGTTCAAGCACCCGACGACGCAACGGTGTAAATCTGGTTTCCCGTTCTTCACAAATTTTTTGTGCGGCTTCAATTGCGTTTTCAATACACGCATCATGATCATGTTTATGTTCTAACAATGGTACTCTCTTTTTATTAGTATTTGTTAAAGACCCTAGATATGATATTGCCCTGAATGTATAAAAATATCAAGTCACTAGGATAATATAATGGCGACACAAACTAATTACAATCAAGTAGAGCAACTTATTGGTAATTTAAAATTTAACGATGTAGGCTTAATACCTGCGATTGCACA